>CALLZJ010000263.1 GCA_937858435.1 uncultured bacterium | reverse complement strand
AGTTGATCACCGAATGGCAGGCCCACGGGGGCGCTGTGAATACGAGCACGTCACCGAAGGTGCGGAGTTCAGGCCGGACGGGCCAGCGGCTGCGAGCTGGTGGTGCTGCCTGGCCCGTCGACCGTCCACGCCGCCCCATCCGCCGCCCTTCCTGGCGCAGCCGCCGGGTGCAGCAAGGCTCGACGGCCCTCTTCTACTCCGCCGACTGGCAAGTGCTCGAAGAACGTGACGGTGGCGGCGTGGCCCGGGTCTCCATGGTCTGGAGTCCGGTCTACATCGATGCCATGATCGCCCGCGACCGCGATTCGCACAGCAACGGTTCGCTGGAAGAACGGCTCTTCGTCGCCCATGATGCGAACTGGAACGTCTCGAGCATAATGAACACCTCGGGAACGGTGCAAGAACGCTATGTCATGGACCCCTTCGGCAGCCCGACGTTTTTGAACGCCAGTTGGTCCACGATCGGCTCCTCCGCCTACGCCTGGTCGCACCTGCACCAAGGCGGCCGACATAGCGGCACCGCGCGTTTGTACCACTTCCGGAATCGGGATTTGAGTCCAAACCTCGGCCGCTGGGTTACAGTCGATCCTATCAGTCCACACCATGGGGACGTTAACCGTTACGCCTACCTAAGGCAAAACCCTTTCTATTACACCGACTCCATGGGGCTTGAAGAGGAAGGTGGTAAAGGGGGTAAGCCCTCCGCTGGTCAAGTCATCGAGATCGGTAAGAAAATTGTTAAAGTGGCAACTCAGCCCGTTGGGCCAGCGGTGGTTTTAGGCTGTGGCGGCATATTTGAAATTGAGAATTCGATTTGCTTCACATGCCCTGCAAACGGAAGGTTTTACTTGATAAGTGATGTTGCAGACGCGGATTGTTGGAATCTCTGGGGGGCAACTGGGCAAAATCGGCCCGTTTGTGGGGATGACACGCTCTTTCATGAATCTGGCTTTCGATCGTGCGTCCCGAATCAACTGACATGCGTTCATCTCAAAGCAAAACTGATTTGCACTCATGAAGGCATGGTGGGGCGGGGAGACGATTCCAGTGGTGAAACTACAAGCGAAATCTATTCCAAGTTATGCGCCTTCGAGGTAGGACCAAACGGTGTTCCTGGAAAAGTATTGGCATGCCAAGATACAGGTGACATTTCCGTAGTGTGTAATTGCACCAAGGACGATGAGTTGAGAATATTTGGTGGCCCATTGCGACCTGTTCCTCAAGGGGCGATGAGGAAAGGGTGTTCAACCGGATGTTGCAGGGCTTAACCCCCCTTTATCTTAGGGTCTGTACAGACAGAGATTCCGTCGATAGCCCCGTCTCATACACCGAACTTTGGGGGATGCCCCTCGGATTTCCTTTTTCCTTCCGAAAGTGGAACCTGTTCGCTTCCCATCGGGGCCATAACCAAGCGAAAGTGAGAGGTAGGGGGCGATATGAGAAGGCATTCATGCGTACTTTACATACTTGGTGTGATCGTTATCATCGCAGGTCTTGGAACCGTTACATGGTTCCTTACGCCAAATACTCTTGCTAGTATTGTTGTTACACATGCCCACGTTGATTACCGAATAATTATCACGGAAGACAGAGTGAGCTATTTCATTCTTCTTGAGTGCGGTAGAAGTTCCCTGACTCGAACATTGGGGAGCGCCATGCTAAGGGTAAACAAGAAACAGGGACACTTCGCAACACCAGCACTTACCGTAGTCAATCCGACACTAGTTCGCGCTGACATTCAAGATGAGCAGTTATTCGTTGACCTTTCTCAGGCGAAGATACTATTTACGCAACCTTGATTCAGTTGACTCAGTTAATCGACACCAGCAGACACACCGACTACGACCCGGATTAGGGCGACCCTGGGCAGCGGCGTGGATGGCGCAGGGCGGCGGATTGAGACCTTGCGATGCCGTCATTTCGTTATCGATTGCGGTTTAGCTTTTGGATTGTTAAAATGCGGACATGTTTCAGAGGCAATGATCCATGGTCGCGTTTCTGGCCACAGGGTGGACTGCGAAGCCGGCGGGGAAAGCCGACCACGCCCATGATGCGAACTGGAACGTGTCGAGCATCATGAGCACCTCGGGAACAACGCAAGAACGCTACGTCATGGACCCGTTCGGCAGCCCGATGTTTTTGAACGCCAGTTGGTCCACGATCGGCTCCTCCGCCTACGCCTGGTCGCACCTGCACCAAGGCGGCCGATTTAGCGGCACCGCGAGTCTGTATCACTTCCGGCATCGGGAGTTGAGCCCAAACCTCGGCCGCTGGGAGAAGAATGATCCGATTCAATATCATGCTGGCACGGCCAATCTCTTCAAGCACGTTGCCAATCGACCTCTGAGTTCCTTAGACCCTTTGGGCCTTTGGGAACTACGGTGTAGGCCCACAAAGATCGCTCCAATCCTGGGAGGTGTTCCCGGTGCAGTAACTGGCGCAGCCGTTGGGTGTGCTGCATGGGCAGGATTGGCACTAATCGCGGGTGTGCCAATCGTGGCAGCCGGTGGTGCGATCTTGTGCATTACATGGGGAATTGTGGGTGGAGTTGGTGGCGGTGCGGCTGGAGCAGCGATAGGAAATGCCAGTTTCAAGCACTGCTGGGTCGTTTGTGAAGGTTCGAGCTACAGTCTGATGATGCGAGAAGGGTTGATCAAGATCGTAAGGAATGATCCATCTGATTCCCTGCAAGGCGAGGTCGTCGCGTCAGGGCCCGGTAGTTGCGATTGTATACACAAGGCCTTCATGCGTTCACAATCAATTATTATGAACATGCAGTATGACCATAACAACTGCAATAGCAATTGGTTTGCGAATCAGCTGTTAAGTAGTTGCGGTATCTGTCTCCACCGACCGCCTGGAGCGTGGGGCTGGGGGGACTGCAGCCGCTGGCAGGATCCTTCCTGGATATTCAATTGGCGTAGGCCCCAACCACTCGGTGGGACAGGGGCTGTGGACTCATGTTCCATGAGGGGCATGTCCAGGTCCTGCTAGAGCACTTGTCTCGAGGATCGACGATGTCGCAATTGAGTTCACGAACCCTTACTCAGTCGCAGAAGGCGCTTTTGTTTTTCACGGCTCTGGCATTCATGCTTAACGCCGTACTATTGACAGCATCGTTCGTGGGAGTTCTGTCGTACCAACTCGTCAGCACGGATTTCGATTTTGTTGCGATGGGCTGGCTCTATAGCAAGTGCGTACTGGCCGGGCTCGCTGTTGCCATAATGCTCTCATTGGCGACTATTGCAATCCTGAATAATAAGGTGACTTTTACCTTTAGGGTTATTGCATTGTGCATATGGACATGTGTTGCACAGTTTCTTATGACTTTTCATTTGTCGTCGGCGGTGTTCGGCTCCATTTCCTTCAGGGGTGCAGGAGCTCGAATTGGCCTGGCCATTACGGGAATCGTGATCAGCCTAAGCACCTGTTATCTGCCAATCTTCATGTGCCGCCTGGTTTATTCAGCAGAGCAGCATGACGATGAAGTTGCTAGGCCATAATTCGTAGCCATGGCCCCTGGGGCGCTGTGAATACGAGCACGTCACCCAAGGTGCAGTACGCCTACTCGGAGATGCCGAGCGGGGCCAATCATTCGCGCTTGACTTCGATCACCTACCCGAACGGCCGGGTCATGACGTACAACTACGCCAGCGGCCTGGCCAGCGACATCTCGCGGCTCTCCTCCATCAGCGACGGCGGCCCGCCGTCGGCCGTCACTTCGCCGCCATCGCAGCGACGTTTCTCGGTAGGGGCGTTGAGTTCCCCTGATCCTCTCCCGCTGGCCGCTTGACAGCCGGGCGCGTCTCCGCGACGATGTGCCCGGGGGTGCGCCATGTCCGGAGACGAAACCGTCAAGCAATCGCTGCAGCCCATCACGCCCGCCGATCTTGGGCTCACCGAGCGGCAGGAGGGGCGGCTGCTCGCTGGCCGGTACCTGCTCGTCGCCAAGCTGGGTGAAGGCGGCATGGGGAGCGTGTGGCGAGCCGACCAGATCGAACCGGTCAAGCGCCCGGTGGCGGTGAAGCTCATTCGCCTGGGGCTCGCCTCGCAGCATGGGCTGGCCCGGTTCGAGGCCGAGCGGCAGGCCCTGGCCTTGATGGACCATCCCCACATCGCCACCGTGCTGGACGGCGGCGTGGCGGAAGGCGAGCCCTTCTACGTCATGGAGCTGGTCGAGGGCCAGCCGCTCAACACCTACTGCACCCACCATCGCGTGCTTCTCCACCGGCGCTTGCAACTTTTCGTCGACATCTGCCGCGCCGTTCAGCACGCCCACCAGAAGGGGATCATCCACCGCGACCTCAAGCCGGCCAACATTCTCGTGGTCGAGCAAGACCGCAAGCCCGTTCCCAAGATCATCGACTTCGGCATCGCCAAGGCCACGCTCGGCAAGCTCACGGAGGAGACGGTCCGCACCGAGGCCGGCCAACTCATCGGCACCTTGGAGTACATGTCGCCCGAACAGGCCGGGGGGACCGGGCTGGACCTGGACACGCGCTCGGACATCTATGCCCTGGGGGTGATCCTCTATGAGTTGATCACGGGCGAGGTCCCGTTCAGCCGCCGCGAGTTGAAGCAACACGGGCTGGCCGAGCTCCTGCGCCGCATCCGCGAGACGGAGCCCGTGATACCCAGCAAGCGCGCTCGTTCCAGCTCCGCTTTAGCAGCTCCGACAACGAAGCCCAATCTGGAGTGGGTCGCTCAGACTCCGGACATGCCCCCGGAGTTGGACTGGATCACGATGAAGTGCCTGGAGAAGGACCGGGCCCGGCGCTACGATACTGCCGCTGCTCTTGCCGACGACGTCGAACGCTACTTGCACGATGAGCCCGTGCTGGCCGCCCCTCCCTCGGCGAGCTATCGGTTGGGCAAGTTTCTCACGCGCCACCGGCGGGCGGTCGTGGCGGCCGGGCTGGTCATGCTGGCCCTGACTCTGGGCATTGTCGCTTCGACCCTTGCCCTCTTCCGTGCCTTGAACGCGGAGGAAAAGCAGAGGCAAGCCCTTTTGCAGGCCCAGAATGCGGCGACGAAGTCCCAGGCCGCCGCCGCCGCTGCCCGCGAATCGGAACGGGGCACGCTGCGGATGCTCGACTTCATCAACCTTCAGATCGTCCGCCGCGCCCAGCCCGAGGGCTACCCCGGAGCCCTGGGCCGCGACGTCCCCTTGCGCGTCGCTCTCGACGCCGCAGTCGGTGAGATCGCGGCCTTCTTCGCCGACCAGCCCGCGCTTGAGGTCCGTCTCCGCCTCTCCATGGGCGGTAACTACATGATCCTCGGCGAGATGGAAAAGGCCCGCGCTCAGTTCGAGGCCGCCCTGGCGACGGCCGACAAGCACCTCAACCCCGGCGACGACGCGACCATCGCGGCGACCGAACGGCTGGGCGCCTTCTGGTCCGAAGTCGGACAACCGCAACGCGCCGAGCCCTATTCCCGGCGGGCCCTGGAGCAGCGCTTGACTCGCTGGCCTGACAACGACCGCCTGGTGGTCATCACCAAGGCGAGCCTGGCCCATACGCTCTTGGGTCTAGATAAGCCCGAAGAGGCCGGCGCCTTGATCGAGCAGGGACTGCGGGCCTGTGACGAGAACGCCGCGGTCGGCGTGGACGTCCGCCAATACCTGAACATCTTGCGGGCCTCGGTCCTAGAGAAGACGGGTCAGCTCGAAGAATCGGTCCGGCTGCTGCGTGAGTTGCTTGCCGAGATCCCTGTCACGGCAGCTCACACTGGCGACTACCATCTGCGCGACCTCACCCATCGGCTGGCCGTGCGGCTACACAATATGGAGCAGTATGACGAGGCCGACCCGCTTTACCAGCGAGCGGAGGAGCTTTTCCGCCAGGCACTTGGCGACCAGCATCCGCTTCGGCTGTTGGCCGGCGCGAACCGGGCCTCGCTGCTGATGGACATGGGGGCTTTGGACCGGGCTGGCCCGCAGATCGACGCCCTGGTCGCCCTGTGCCGCGAGGCCCCCTCCATTGAACGCTATTTCCTCGGGGCCATGCTCTGCACGCAGAGTTGGCATCGGCTCGAAACGGGGCACGGGGCCGAGGCTGAGCGTTTGGCGGAGGAAGCGGCCGGCCTTATCGCCATGTCCTTGGGGCGAAAGCACTGGCTCTATGCCAATGCGCGTGCCGTCCAGGGTGCGGCCCTGGCCCGGGCTGGCAAGCTCGAGGAAGCCGAACCGCTGCTGAAGGAGAGTGCCGAGACCATGGTGGCCGTGCGGGACGCCCCCCGCCAGCGCCGCCGCTGGGTCGTCGATCAGCTCATCAGTCTTTACGAGGCCGGAGGCAAGCCTGAAGCCGCCGCCCCTTGGCGCGACCGGCGTGAGGGGAAATGAGCTACTAACGCCAAGTATCATTGGCCTGTCGACTATTTACGGTTTTGCGACTTTTCGGAAATAAGGACCGGGGGTTGCCGCTGGGGGTTGGCGGCGTTTGGACAGGCATCCCCCTGTGGGAGTTCGGGCTTGTCGCATCTCCGAAGCCAAATGGAGCGGGATTCTCCACGATTTTGCAACTAGCAAGCCCCCAGTCCTTTGGGTACAGTAGATGCTGGAGCAGGTGCCGCTACTTCTGCCAATCACCCTGGAGAAATCGCTCATGAACGTCTGTCGCATGGGGCTCTGGCTGGGAGCCTGGTTAGCCGTCACCGGCCTGGCACGGGCTGACGAGATCGGCAACATGCTGAATAGAGTCCCGGCCCGGGCCAATGCCGTGGTCGTGGTCAACATTGGCAGCTTGTTGCGCTCGCCGATCGGCCAGCAACAGAACTGGACCGAAGCCCTCGAGCTGGACCACATCGGTGGCTCCCTCCCCTTCCCGCCGGGAACGTCCACCGCCCTGCTCGCCTTTCACGTGGAGCCCAATACCCAGTCCAGCCCCTGGCACCTGGCGATGTTCCGGGCCCCGAGCCGGATCGACTTCGACCGGATCGCCAGGGCCGAGCGCGGCTCGACCGGCACGCTCGGCGGCGGCGTCCCCATCGTTCGCGTGCCCCGCACCAACTCCTTCTTCATCGACTTCGGCAGCAACACGTATGGCGTGGTGACGCCTGCCCTCTCGCAGGAAGTCTCCAAGTGGCTCCGTGACGCCAGGGGAGCGACCCAGCCGACCGTTCAGCCTTTCATCCGCGAAGCCCTGGCCCGCACCACGGGTGAGCACGTCGTTTTTGTCTTCGACATGGAAGATCTGATCGACGAAAAGGTCGTGGCGGGCAACCTCGGCATGATCAAGTGGCTGGCCGAAAAGAATGTCGATACCGCCGACCTGGCCAAGCTCATCGCCAGCACCAGGGGCGTGCGGCTCGGTGTTCGGGTGAGCACCGAGTTCGACGCGACCTTGTCCGTTGAGTTCAAGGGCATTCCCGCTCGCTACCAAGAGATCCTCCCCGCCCTGATTCAGGAAGCCCTCGGCCACTTCGGCATGGGTTTCGAGGACGTTTCCAATTGGACGCCGACCGCTACGGACAATGGCATCCGCCTCAGTGGCCGCATGTCGGAATCGTCCTTCCGGCGGCTGCTGGCCTCGGTGGCTCCGCCGTCGGCCAACCTCGACAGCCCGACCACTTCGTCGGGCGACCCCAACGCGGACAAGATCAGGGCCTCGCAGCGCTACCTGAACGCTCTCGACAGGCTCCTGACGGAAGTGGCCACTTTGGCACCCCGGACCCGCGACTTCAACGACGCGGCCAACCTCTACGAGAATTATGCCCAGCGGATCAGCCGCTTGCCCCAGGCCAACGTGGATGAGGAACTGCTGGAACTGGCCGGCCGCACCGACGCCATGCTTCGGGCCGTGGCCAACTCGTTCCGTGGCGCTCGGCTCGACTACCGGGCCATGGACTCCGAACGACGGCGGAGCCTCGCCGTCGCGGGCGGCGGCGCCTATAGCACGGGCTTCGCCGGCTGGTGGGGCGGCTATGGCAGTGCCGGCTACGTGGCCCCATCCTTCTGGTACAGCAACAACTTCGAGGAAGTCAACGAGCGCCAGGCCAAGCTCGTGGCCGAGACCGGCAAGGATCGGGCTGACCTCCTCAAGCAGATGAATGCAGACGTCACCACGATCCGGCAGAGGCTCGCCGCCAAGTACGGCACCTCCTTCTAGGTTCCCGCTCGTCAACTCGTTCCACTCAGGCCCGAAGCCACTCCCGGCTTCGGGCCTTTCTTGTTGATCCCCAGGCACGTAAGACAACGAGAGCCCGGCGGCGCGGCTGCCGCCGGCTCCAGCCTCGAGGGTTCCCCCATGTTCGCTACTTGTCTCTGCGTGTTGGCCCCGTGGCTGCTCGCCTATGAGCCCCCGAGCCGGCTGGTCCACACCCGCACCGGCCAGGAACTCACGCTGGCCCAACTGGCTGACGATCTGGCCACCCGCGACGTGGTCTTCTTCGGCGAGCTGCACGACAACGTCGCCGGCCACCAGGTCTACGCCGAACTGGCCCGGCTGCTCGCCGACCGCCGGCCCGATCTGGTCATCTCCATGGAGATGTTCGAACGTGACACCCAGGGCGTGCTCACCGACTACCTGCGTGGCCGAATCGATGAGGCCGCCTTCCTCCAGTACAGCCGACCCTGGAGGGACTATGCCCGAGACTATCGGCCCCTCGTCGAGTTGGCCCGCGAGCGGAAGCTCGATGTCCTTGCCGGCAACCTGCCCCGCCGCGTCGCCTCCAAGGTGTCCGGCCGGGCCGACTACACCTCGCCCTTCCTCGCCCGGCAGACGACCGCCCCCTTCGACCGCTACTGGGAACTGTTCGAAGAGGCCATGAAAGGACACCCCGGACCCGCCGCGGGCCTCGAGGGGATGTACCGGGCCCAGTGTGCCAAGGACGACGCGATGGCGGAGTCCATCGCCGATTACTTCGCCACCCATCCCCATCGGCAGCCGCTGGTCATCCACTGCAACGGCAACTTCCACAGCGACTACGGCCTGGGCACCGCCGCCCGCCTGGCGCAGCGGGCGCCCCTGGCCCAGCAGGCGATCATCTCCATGGTCGCCGTGCCCGACGTGGCCGCCGCCGACCCCAAGGAGCATCTGCGGAAGGCCCATTACCTGCTGATCGTGCCGGCCCCGCCCAAGCCGCCGCCACCACCGCCGGCCGCGAGCGACGAGAAGAAGACGACGCCCGCAGCGCCTCCCCGTTAGGTCCGCGTCCGGGCCGAATCCCGCGGGCGGCAGAGCCTGTAGGCGAGTTGTAAACTAAGATTGCACGAAGCGCTCCGACCTCGCCGGGAGTCGGCCCTTGGCCAAACAGACTCAGCGTCATCTTCGCCTCATCGCTCTGCTCGTCCTCCTGGGCGTGCTCATTTGGTATCGCGTGCCCGTCGGTGCCTGGGCGGCCCAGGAATGGGGAAACGCCCGGGACTCCCTGGCCCGAGCCGACACCAGCTACCTGGTCGCCGCCTTCTGTGCGTTCCTCAGCGCCCTGCTTCTGGGATTTCATCGCTGGCATGTGCTGCTGCGGGCCCAGGAATTGCCGGTGAGCCTGGGCGATACGGTCCGCCTGGGCTTCGTTGGCTTCGTGTCGAGTCTGTTCGCTCCCGGCTCGGTGACCGGCGACGTGCTCAAGGCCGCCTTCATCGCCCGAGAGCAAAAACGCCGCACCGCCGCGATTGCCACCATCATCGCCGACCGTCTCCTGGCCCTGTATGGCCTCTTCCTACTCGCCAGCGTGATGGGCATCATTTTCCGCGAGGAGGTTTGGCCCCTCCAGCGGCTCCGCACCATCCTGATCATCATCTGGACGATTGCCAGCATCGGCACGGCCGGGCTCATCGTCCTCTTCGTCCTGCCCCTGCCCCTGGAACTGCTGAACCGCATGGTGGCCCGGATCCCTGGCATCGGCCGACTCATGGTCGAGCTGATGCGGGCGCTCGAACAGTTCCGCAATCGCCGACTGAGCGTGGCCTACGCCATCGTCATCGGCCTGGTGGGCCACGTCGGCTTCGTGCTCAGCTTCTACTTCTGTGCCCTGGCGTTGGACGGCCCGACGCCCCCTTGGCAGATGCACTTCGTCATCATCCCGGTCGGCATGGTGCTCCAGGCCGTGCCGCTGGCACCCGGAGCGAACCTGGGCGTGAGCGAAGTGATCATGAGCCGGCTCTACGTCTGGCTCGGCCCCGAGTACGTCAAGGGACTGACGGTCTCGCTGACTCAACGCGCCGTGACCTGGCTGGTGGGCCTGGTCGGGCTAATCTGGTACATCCCGCTGCGGCAGCGGATGAAGCGGCTGCAAGCGGAGATGAAGGCCGCAGCGGCCGCCGCCGAGGCCGCACCCACTCGGCCGGTCACGACCGTGGTGGACCCCGTGCCGCAAGAGAGCCCGGCATGATCCCCTGCCTGGCGGACGTGACGCTCCTGGCCGCGCCCCTGGCCGACTCCTGGCGCGCCGCCCGGGAAGCTGGCTTCGAAGCCATCGAGGTCTGGCTGACCAAGCTGGAGACGGCCCTCAAGGAGCAGCCCGCGGAACAGCTCCTGGCCCTGCGGACCGAGCTGGGTCTGAAACTCGTGGCCGCCGCCTACCAGGGCGGGCTCCTGCTTTCCCAGGGGGCAGAGCGGCGCGAACACTTCAACCATTTCCAGCGGCGTTTGAGCCTGTGCCAGGAGTTCGGCATCCCCGTGCTGCTGGTCGTGCCCGATCACGCCGAGAAGCTCACCGCCCTGGAGTTGGAACGGGCCTGCGTCTCGTTGAAGCAGGCGGCTCAGCTCGCCGCCAGCTTCGACGTCAAACTCGCGCTGGAGTTCCGGGGCTCATCCCGCTGGTGTGCCACGCTACCAACCGCGCTCCACCTCGTGGCCGCCTGTGCCGAGCCCAACCTCGGCGTGTGCCTGGACCTGTTTCACTTCTACACAGGTGCTAGCAAGTTCGAGGACCTGGGCCAGCTCGACCCACGGCTCCTCTTCCACGTTCAACTCTGCGACGTGGCAGGCGTGGCTCGGGAACTCGCTAGCGACAGCGATCGCATCCTGCCCGGCGACGGCGACTTCCAGGTTCAGCCGCTGCTCGACCACCTACGCCGCGTGGGCTGGGCTGGCAGCGTGGCCGTGGAACTCATGAACCCCCAGCTTTGGGAGATGAAAGCCCCCCAGGTCGCCGCCACCGCCTGGAGCAGCCTCCGCCCCTTCGGCCTGACGTCGTAGGGTTGGGGAATTGTGGAAAGAGACGGGGCCAACTCACCATGTCGGGGCGGGCCGCACCTCCGGAGCATTGCCCCGGAGGGGCTTTTTATCCTAGCCCAAGGTCGCGCAGCGCACCTTGGGTCAAAGGCGTTCCTTCCTCTTGTGCCCTGAAGGGGCTCTTGGGCTCAACTCACCAGGTCAGTGATGAGTTTCGCCAGGGCGTCACGGGTGATGGTGAAGGGCGTGGGCGAACGCGGGGCGTCGGCATGGCCCAGGTAGCGGCGGAGCGTGGCCCGGCCATCACCTTCGAGCATGAGTTCGTAGTAGGCCCGGTCGTCGCCCCGTGCAGCCGGAGATTGGCTGCGAAGCTGGGCCGCCCCCTGCCCGGCATCGACCTCGATCACTTGGAGCGGCTCGAGCAGCCCGGTGACCCGGCCGGCGAGGGTCTGCGAGCGCTCCCGCAGGCTGGCCGTGGGCGGCTGGGCCGGCACGACCCGCAGGCGCAACAGAGCACAGGCCAAATCGTCGGCCCGCTCCAGGTCCAACTCGCACGAGAAGCCGGGCCCGGCGACGTGAGCGGTTTGGGCCCCGCTCCCGGGACGGACGTGTTCATCAAGACTTTGACGCACTGTGTCGGCGAGGATCATCGTGTTCACCCAGTCCTTTCTGCGAATGGTCGGTGCCGTCGAAGCTTAGCAGCGTGGGCTTGTCGTCGAGCACGGTCGCCAGGTGGACCGGCCGGCTCCAGAGCGCCTGGACGTTGGCCAGCGTGTCCTGGGCGTGGTCGACCCGGAGTTCCTGTCCCTGAAAGTCATGGCGGAGCAGCAGCTCGCCGCGGTTCTTAAAGTTGCCGTCCACGACGCTGATGAAGGGTCGGCCGTGGTTGGTCAGGTTGAAGAGCAGCCGCTGCTTGACCTTTTTGAACGCCCGGGACTCGACCACGTAGTTGTGTCCGTGCTCGTCATAATTGAACGCGAAGTAGCCGTGCTCCTTGCAGAAATCGGCCGTTAAAAACGTGTCGATGAAGGTGACGTCGTTGTGAATGCGCCGGACTTCGAAGATCTTGGCTCGCCCCAGGCCGAGTTGCTTGTCCCAGTGGCTCTTGGCCCGATCGTTGTCGCATTCTTCCCACTCTTTGCCGAACTGCCCCATGTTCCAGCGGCGTTCGATGTCGCGGAAGAGCTCGATGCCGAGCTTGTAGGGATTGAGGCGGGGGCCGCTCGAAGCCAGCGTCCCGGAGTGGTGGTCGCAATAGTCGATCACTTCCGAGGCATGCAGGGCCTTCTGTGTCATGATGGTGCTGTGGAAGTAGCTGGCCCAGCCCTCGTTCATGATCTTGGTCTGCCCCTGCGGCGCGAAGTAGTAGGCCTCGTCGCGGATGATGCTGAGAATGTCGCGCTGCCAGGGCTTGAGCGGCGCATGCTCGATGAGGAAGTGTAAAACGTCGCGCTCCGGCTGCTCGGGGAAGCGCTTCTCCATTTGCTCCTGCTGTTTCTGCCACTCCTCTTCCTCCCGCTGGAGCACCTGGGGCGGGTTGATATAGGCGTCCATGTAGCCCTTGGACTGGAAGCGGGTGGCGTGGCTCACCTTGGCCTCGGGCTCGGGCGAAAAGTCGTAGCGAGAGCGGGTGGCCCGGCGCTTGATGAACGTGGAGTGGATGTCGATCAGATCGTCGATGGACATGCAGCGGTCGAGGAAGGTCTCGACCTCGTCCTCGCCATGCTTCTCGGCATAGCGGCGGATGCGGGCCCCATGATTGGCCATCTCGTCCATCATCTTGCGGCTGGTGTGGGCGAAGTACTGGTTGTTCTTGAAGAAGTCGCAGTGGCCGTACACGTGGGCCATCACCAGCTTCTGGTCGACGAGATGGTTGCTGCGCATGAGGTAGGCGTAGCAGGGGTCGTTGTTGATGACCATCTCGTAGATCTTGGAGAGGCCGAACTCATAACCCTTCCGCAGCTCCTCATACTGCATGCCGAACGACCAGTGGGGATAACGGGTCGGGAAACCGCCATAAGCGGCGACTTCGTTGAGGTCGTCGGCATCGAGCAGTTCAAAAATCGTCTCGTAGAAGTCCAGACCATAGGAACGGGCATAGGACTCGATCTCGAGCTGCCAGGAGCGCAGCTCGGGAGTCAGGCGCGTATCGTAGGGCATGCGAATGGTGGTCATGGCTCTGTAGCACCCGTTAGTCAACCATCACGAGCTACTGGTTCCGCGTTCGATTCGACGTATCGAGAGAACGCGCACACGGCTCTCATCCTCGAACACTCGAAAAAGGCAAGCAACAAGCTCGGCCGCTCATCGCTCGGTGTTTCCCTCCAAACAGTGGCCAACTCCTCGTACGCCGAGATTTCCCACTCAACGGCATACATTACAGGCTCTCCAGCCGCTGCTTGACTTGCTGGGTCGAGAGCACGTTCGAGGAGGACTCACGCCGCTTGATTTCCTCCTCGGCCAGCGGCGGATTCCAGAGCGCGTTGAGGGCCTGGACCGGGATGAAGGTGCCGACGAAGCGGCCGGCCTCATCCCGGATCTCCACCGGCTGCTGCAACCGCGCCAACTCCGCAAGTGCCTGCTTGTCCAATGAAATTCGAGGCATGTCAGACTCCGAAGGCGGAACCGCTCACCGGCCCGTGCCGAGCAGTTCCTTGATGCTGCCGATGATCGATTCCTTATCGGGGACGCGGCTCCAGACGACGTTGTCGACGCGGTCCTTGAGTTCCTTGACGTGATCCAGGAACTCGCCGCTGCCGTAGGGGCTTTCCACCTGAGCGTAGCCGAACAGGTTGAGCTTGGGCAGGAGCTCGTTCTGGAGCAGGTTCATGCAGGTCGGGACGTCGTCGCCCCAGTTGTCGCCGTCCGAGAAGTGGAACGCATACAGGTTCCAATCGGCCGGCGGGTAGCGCTGGTCGATAATCTTGTTGGCCAGCGTGTAGGCAGTGCTGATGCGGGTGCCGCCCGACTCCCGGGTGTGGTAAAACGTGTGCTCGTCCACCTCGTGCGCCTCGGCATCGTGGATGATGTAGACCCGCTCGATGCCCTTGTAGTGGGCCCGCAGCCAGGTATCGATCCAGAACGCCTCGATCCGCACGATCTCCTTCTGCTGGTCGGTCATGCTGCCGGAGACGTCCATCATGTAGAGGATGCAGGCCACGCTCTGGGGGAGCGGCGTCTCCTTCCAACTGCGGTACTGCTTGTCCTCGCGAATGGGGATGACGATCGGATTCTCGGGGACATAGGAGCCGGCCGCGATCTGGCGGCGCAGCGCCCGCTTGAAAGTACGCTTGAAGTGGCGCAGCGACTCGGGGCCCGTCTGGCGGATGCCGGAGTATTTGTCTTTCGTCGTGACGATGTTCTTCTTGCCCTTGGGTTCGATGCGGGGCAGGGCGAGTTCGTCGCCGAGGATGCCGGCCAGTTCCTCGATGGTGAGTTCGACCTCGAGGATGTGGCCGCCGGGGCTGTCGCCGGCCTGGCCGGTGCCGTCGCCATCCTGGGATGGCGTGAGGGGCTGCCCGGGTTGGCCGGGCCCCTGGCCGACGCCGCCACTCCCCTTGCGGCCAAAGCGGAACTGCGGGATCTCGATGGACGGCAGCGGAATGGAGACGAACTCGCGCCCCTTCTTGCCGATCATCTCGCCCCGGGTGATGTACTTGCCCAGATTCTGTTTGACCTTGCCCCGCACGATCTTGCGAAAGCGCTGGTGGTCGCGTTCGATTTTCTGGCCCACTGCGAACCTCAGTCTAGAACCAGGTCCAGATGCCACCCCGACGCCGCGGGTCGCAAATCAGGGGCCGGCCGACCCGCCACCACGGCCGCCCCCTGCTCCGCTCAACCGCTCGGGCCGACCCGCCGACCCTACTTCTTCGTCTGGCCCCGGGCGAAGATGCTGGCGACGTAGTTTAGCACGTCCGTCGCCGACTCCTCGTTGTACCCGAAGTCGCGGATCAGCCGACCCTTCACCACGTCGATCTTCTCCTGCGTGGCCTTGTCCACCACGTTGCTGACCAGGCTCGTCAGCTTGATCGTGTCCTTCTGATCCTCGAACAGCTTCAGCTCCAGGGCCTTCTGCAGCCGCTCGTTGGTCTTGTAGTCGAACTTCTTGCCGTCGATCGCCAAGGCCCCGATGTAGTTCATGATCTCCCGGCGGAAGTCGTCCTTGCGGCTCTCGGGAATGTCGATCTTCTCCTCGACCGAGCGCATGAGCCGCTCATCCGGCTCCTCGTAGCCACCCGTGTAGCGGTTGCGGACCTTCTCCCGCTGGGTGTAGGCCTTCACGTTGTCGATATAGTTGGCGCAGAGCCGGGCCAGGGCGTCCTCGTCGGCCGCGATCGCCCGCTGCACTTCGTTCTTGACGATGTCCTCATACTCCTCCTTGACCACGGCCAGGAGCTCCTTGTAGTGCCGCAGTTGTTCCTCGCTGCTGATCAGCGAGTGGTGCCGCAGCCCGGCCTCCAGCTCATGCAGCACCATGAAGGGGTTCACGCAGGTGGCGTCGGAATGGGCCACCAGGGCGTTGGAAATCTTGTCCTGAATGTAGCGCGGGCTGATCCCGTGCATCCCCTCGTTGACCGCCTCGCGCTTCAACTCGATGACGTTATCCTCGGTGAAGCCGGGCAGCGTCTTGCCGTTGTACAGCTTCAGCTTCTGCATCAGGGTCA
>CALLZJ010000262.1 GCA_937858435.1 uncultured bacterium | reverse complement strand
AGGATGGCGGCGATCCAGATCAGCCGCATGAGCGGCTCTTCGAAGTTGAAGTCCTTCAGACCTCTGTACTTGGCTTCGGAAATGGCCTGGTTCACGAAGTAACTGATGCCCGACATGATGTCCATGAGGAACCGCATGGCGAAGATCCAGACGATGAGCTTGGCCTGGATATCGATGTCCTTGACGGCCAGCGTGATGAAGGCGATCAGGGCCACGCCTGTCACGCCGTAGGTCTCGAAGGCGTCGGCGGTCGGACCGACCGAATCGCCAGCATTGTCGCCGGTGCAGTCGGCAATCACGCCGGGGTTGCGGGGATCGTCTTCCTTCACGTCGAAAACGATCTTCATGAGGTCGGCGCCGATGTCGGCAATCTTGGTGAAGATGCCGCCGGCAATGCGCAGGGCTGACGCGCCGAGCGATTCGCCGATCGCGAAGCCGAGGAAGCAGACGCCCACGATCTCGCGCGGCACGAACAGGAGGATGATGACCATCATCACCAGTTCGAGCGAGATAAGGAACAAGCCGATCGACATGCCGGCCCGCAGGGGAATGTTGACGACGTCCCAGGGTTGGCCGCGGAGCGAGGCGAAGGCGGTGCGGGCGTTGGCCCAGGTGTTGACCCGGATGCCGTACCAGGCCACCCAGTAAGAACCGCCCATGCCCACGACCGAGAACAACAGCACCAGTCCCAGCTTAACGAACGGATGAAGCGGCTCCGGGGCGGCGGCCGCGATCACCGTGGCGCCATGCTCCTTCCAGGCGTCCGCGCCTGAGGCGTTTTCCAGCAGCTTCACGAAGTCGGCGCGGAGCATCGGCTGTTGCCGTTCGAGCGGCTCGTAACGCTTGAGCAGGTCCGCGGGAAGGTCGGCCTGGCGCAGGTTCGCCATCGTCGCCTGGTTGACGGAATACTCGTGTTCGCCGCCAAATGCGAGCAGGTAGTACGAGATGGCCACCGCGATCAGCATGAAGAGCAGCAGCAGGAACTTGCCCTGCTGGATCAGATAGGTGCGGCAGGTCTGATAGATAACCTCCGCCACGTTTAGCATCGAGCTGTGGGCGGGCAGGGCTTGGATCTGGGAACGCAGATACAGGCTAATACCCAGCGTGCCGCAGATGACCAGGGCCCCGTAGAAGAGGAGGTTCCAAGCAGAGATTTCCATGCCGAAGATGTTAAACTTGCCCGCATGCAGGTCGGGGATGGCCAGGTCGGCCTCACTCGCCAAGGCGGGGCTGCCGGTCACGAGCAGCGCCAAGAGCGCCAGGACCAGCCATAGACAAGGAAATGCGCGAGAAAACCGACCACCACGACTCCCGCGCGCCGGGAGCGCTCCTGGGGCAAGCTGGAACATACGGGCTTCCTTCGGTGACGATGATGGACCGCAGTGACAAGCGCGCGTCATAGCCGGATCGCGGCGACCCGGTCCAAGTATCCCATTACATTAGTGTGACGCGCTGGAGCGGCAAGGAAGACGGTCCAAGCTGGCCCGCTGGCTTCGGGCCTCAGGTTCACCGGCTCGACTGAATCGCGGCCTGCGGCACCGTGCCCACGGACCCAGGCGGGATCAGACCCAGCTCGGCCCGGCACACCCAAGCCAAGATGGCGATAGTGCTTACGGCGACGGGGAAGGAGTAGGCCACCTGGGCCTTACGCGGCTTGCGGCCGTAGCGGACGAAGTGCACCGCCCAGCCGACGACCACAAAACCAAACATCACCACCACCCAGGTGCCCATGAGGATATAGAGCGACCAGAGCGGCCCCAGCCACGCGCCGAGGGCGGCAAACCACTTGACGTCGCCGCCCCCGCAGGTGCCGAGAATCCACATGATGAAAAAGAGGCCGAACCCGATGCCGAACCCGGCCAGACTGAAGAGCAGTCCGTCGGAGCCGCCCCAGATCGGCCCCCCCGGGCCGAAGAAATAGACCGCTTGGCCTTGGCCGGCCAGCCCGACGCCTCGGGCCACGTTGAATCCCAGCCCCAGGAGCAGAGTGAGGGCCACGAGCGGCTTGGGCACGACGAGCCGTTGCCAGTCCACGTAGGCGGCCACGAGCGTCAGACCGGCCAGGACCAGGTAGAAGGCCCAGGCAAACTCGGGGGAGGGGAAGAAAGTCGCGGTCGGCATGGCTCATCCTCGCCAGGCACAGAAAGCGGCGCAGACTAGCACGTCCGCGTCCACCGGGCAAGGCGAGGTTGAGAGGTTGGGAGCACGGCTAGAGGAGCAGAGTCACGAAGCCCACCAGGCCAGCCGCCACGACTGCCGCCCCGAACCCGAGCGGCCGACTGTAGTAGCCTCGGGTCCGGTCGTCGAGATGGCAGTAACCCATCGACACCAGCGCCAGGACCAGGAGACCGAGGATTCCCTTGCTGACCATCCAACTCCGCACGAGCGAATCGCCGATCAGGTCGTGCACGTGAGCGCTGTGCGCTCTTTCCTTTAGCAGCTCCTGGGTCTCGTAGAGCAGCTCGATCTCCACCTCGGCGCCGTAGAGCTTGGTCGACTTGGGCCCGTCTTCCAGGTCGACGGCCAGGTAGACGCGCGGCCCGTTGCGAATCCAAGTCTGCTGCTTGAGTAGATCCAGGCTGAGGTAGCGGCTGGATTCGACGGAGCCGCTGATCCCTGTCTGCTCGCGGACCCAGTTGTCAACGGTCCTCAGGGCCTTCTCGAGCACGTTGACCTGGGCGGACTCTGGCGTGGTGCCGTACTCGCCGGTCTCGAGCTTGATGGTCCAGCGCGGCGCGGGCATGCCGGTCTCGGAATCGCCCAGGATCTTGCGACCGCCGTCACGGCCGTAAACGGTGACCTGGCCGCGGCGCGTGGTGACGGGCGGCGGCGCTGGCGGTCGCGGCGGCTTGGCCACGGTCGTCCGGGGACTGACGGGGCTGGCCGGTGCGGTCGTTTGCACCTTGTGAACGTCGACCTGCACGTCGACCGAATCCAGATCGCCCGTGGGGTCCGAACCGTTGGCCAGGCTGCGCAGATTGCTGGCTACGTCCTGGGCCAACGCCTTCATGTCGACGGCCAAGGCACGCATGTCCGCCTTGAAATCCTGGAAAACGTGGACGCGACTCCGGCGCTCGTTCCCAATTTCCATGTAGCTGACGTAAGAGCGGCTGCGCACGAAGGAGATCGCGGCGAGCAGTCCGCCCAGCACGAGCAGCGTCATCAAGGTCTTGCGGATCATGGCAACGTCACTAGCGCGGGGCGCGGCCCCGGGGGCCGACTACGCATACTTCATGCGCGGCGAACGACGAGCCCGACCCGGCGTCGGCGGCGTCCACGGACTGACAAGCTGGGCCACGAGCATCGTCACCATCAGCACCCCGGCACCAGCATTAATCCCCGAGGCACTCACGGGTCCGTTGAACGGCATCGACAGCAAGTACCCGACGATGCCCGCCCACAGCACGGCAAACAGACTGAAGCGCTTCTCCCGCTGGCGGCTGATCTCATTCTGCCAGTTCAAGATGAAGAAGGCGCCGCCGAAGTACAAGGCCTGGCTCGCCAGATGCCAGATGTGGCGGGTTGTGGGCTCGGGGGCGGGGGCGGCCCCGGCGGGGGGCCGGGCCCGCCGCCCCCCGGCCCAGGGCGTGGCCCCGGACCCGACCCAGCCCA
>CALLZJ010000261.1 GCA_937858435.1 uncultured bacterium | reverse complement strand
TAGGCGCTGGCACCCGTGATGATGAGCCGCGGCCGATGCTCCCGGGCTTTCTCGGCGACCTGGTCCATATCGATTCGCTCGGTCTTGCGGTCGACTCCATAGCTGAAGATGCGGAAGTACTTGCCCGAGAAATTGAGCTTCATGCCATGAGTTAAGTGGCCGCCGTGGGCGAGGTCGAGCGAGAGAATGGTGTCGCCGGGGATGAGCGCGGCCAGAAAGACGGCCGTATTGGCCTGGGCTCCGGAGTGGGGCTGGACGTTGGCATGCTCGGCACTGAAGAGTTGCTTTGCCCGGTCGATGGCGAGTTGCTCCGCTACGTCAACATACTCACAACCCCCGTAGTAGCGCCGGCCCGGGTAGCCCTCGGCATACTTGTTGGTGAGGACGCTGCCCTGGGCGATCATGACCGGCGTGCTGGTGTAGTTCTCGGATGCGATCATCTCCAGGCCGTCCTGCTGCCGGCGCTGTTCGCCCGTGATCGCCTGCCACACCGCGGGGTCTTGCTGTGCCAAAGGATTCATGGTCTGCTCGATGGAGGATTCTGGGCCGCGCTACGCCGACGGCCATTGGCCGTTAGGATACCACGCCCACGGTTCAATTCCCAGTATGTGACGCGCAGTTGGGCTCGCCCGCTGAGCGGTCGAGATTCGGCCACCAATGGGCCGCTGCAAGGCGCAGGGCAAGGCCACCGGTAGGGAGCGACCCCGTACCGGTGGCCCTGGGTTAACCGCTAGCGACCGCGCCTGAAGTCCAGGCCCGGATCATCCTTGGCGCCGCCAATCATCTTGAAACTCAACTGGTCCGTGCCCTTCATTTGAAGCTCAGCAAGCATCGTGCCACCTGCCTCCGGTTCCATGGCCAGCACGTTGCCTTCCACACTGTAGACCCCCTTCACTTCCTGCTTCTTGCCTCCCTGCGCGAAGGTCCAGGTGAAGGTGCCTTCCTTGTCGAGCTTCATGTCGAAGGTCGCCGATCCCTTTCCAGTGGCGGACCAGGCCCCGACCAGCTCGCTGTCGGGGACAGGCTTGGGCGCCGGCCCGGCTGGCGTCGAACTGGCCTGAACGTCGCGCGGCGACAGTTGCGCGACGAGTGAGGCGGCAACGGTGTCCTTGGGCTGCAGTTCAGAGGCCTTGCGAAACTCGCCTAGCGCCGCATCCGCGTGACCAGAGGTCAGATAGTGATAGCCGAGCAGGAACCGCAGGTCCGCGGCCCGAGGATTCTGATCCCGGGCCGCTTCGAGCGCTCGCAACTGCTCGGTATAGACGTTGACGTCGGGGTAGAGACCACTGAGGGTCTTCCAGTCCCAGCCCGGGCCGACAGCCAATACGGCATGGATGGCTGCCGCTGACTCCGTGTAGCGCTTCAGAGCGAACAGGACCAGCGATCGGAACTCATGGAGCACCGCATCGCGAGGCATCTGAGTCACGGCTTCGTCAGTGAGCTTGAGTGCTTCGTCGAAGCGACCACTGGCAAAGGCCGTCCGGGCCTCATCGAACTTGCTCAGGCTCTCTGGTGAAACCCCCGGTGGCAGGGGCGGCTGGGTCTGCCCCGCATCCGCAGTCGGTGCCGCCTCCATGGGCTGCGTCATTACGGGCTCGGCATAACTGTAGCCCGAGCCCTCGCTGTAGTAGGGGTTGTAGTAGTCTCCACAGCCGAACATCGAGCCGATGGCATTCGCTCCCCACCAGGTGACTCCCATCGCGGCCGCCACCGGGTAGTTGTCCCACATGTAGTCCCATCGATTCCAGTAACCTCCAGCGCATCCCCAGTACCAACCGCCATGCCAGGGATAGTGGTCGTCGTGCCAGTTTTGCCAGTCATCGCGGGCCTGGTCACGATGGTCCTGCCAGTCGTTGCGGATGTTGTCGCGATTCTGGTTCCAATCCTGACGAACCTGGTTCCAATCGCGGTTCGGTTGCTGACCTGGCCTGTCACCTGCCATGCGGTCACTCAGAGCCGCGCGCCGATCCTGAGGCGTGCGATTGGCAGGAAGCTGACCTGCGGCCGGCCGATCACCCAGCCCGGGCAGTGTCGCTGGCCGATTGGCCATGCGATTGGCAACCCCCGCTCCAGCGGCCGCACCTCCTGCTATTCCAGGAAGGGTGCTCGGACGCTGGCCGACTGAGGGCCGTCCAACATCGGGCCGAGTCTGCGGCAAGTTCCCCACGCCCGGTCGGCTGCCACCGGCCGGCAGTTGCCCCGGACGCGCTCCCGCCGAGGGCAGTTGGCCTGGACCGCCAATCTGCGGACGGCCTCCACCCGCTGGCAACTGCCCCGGCCGCGCACCTGGAGACGGAAGTTGACCTGGACCGCCGATCTGGGGTCGGCCACCTCCAGGCATCTGACTCGGACGTCCGCCCACGGGCGGCCGACTTGCCGGCATCTGCGAGGGTCGATTCGGCTGGCTGAAAGACGGCGTGCGGTTCATAGACGGTGGCCGCGCCCCACCCGACGGTCGCGCCCCGCCATAGCTTCCCCCCGCGGGACGACCACCTCCACCTCCCATGGAACGTCCGCCACCACCGCCGCGGCCCCCACCACCTCGGCCACCTCGACCGGCAAAGAGCTCGGCGCTAAACGCCAAGAGAACGCCCAGTACGCCGACAACGAACAGAAAGCGATTACGCATGAGTTACTCCTCAGTTGGCTTGGTGCTATGGCTTGGGTTGCGGAGGCTTGCGAACGACCTTCACTTCCATGGGGGGCATGGCTTCCCCGCCGACGATGCGGTCCGTCGAGCGGAAAACGTAACCATCGTTGCCCGCGGGCACCAGGATATTGGTGGCTGAACCCGTACCGCCGTCGGCGCGAACGCCGGTGGCCTTGATGATCCAGCCCTGACCGCTCCGCACCCAACGACTCTCGCCGTAGCCACCCTCCGAATCGAACACCCAGGCCCGAATCTGCTTGGCGAGCGGGTCCCAGCCAATTCGCTGGCTGACATTCATGGCGTGCTCACCGGCGATCTCGAGCTGAAACTCCTGGAGCAGGTAGTTACCGCAATCGCTCCACTTGCAGGTCGAACGAACGACTGTACTGCCGCCATCATCGATCCAGTCGCCCACCATCCAGGCCAGGGGCTGTAGACGTTCGTGATGCGAGGGCTCTTCGCCCTCCGAGTCACGAGCCAGTGCCATGTACCACTTGCCGTCGCGCTTTACATGCAGCACCGTGTAGCGATCGGATTCGGGGGACTCACCGGGGGCCTCGATCTCTTTCGTGTGGCCCGTTTCCACAGCCAGGTCGGGGCCGAGAAAGCGAATCTGATCGAGATAGACCTCGAGGTAGCACTTGGGAGCGTTTGCAAAGACGGCGGCAAAGGCCTGCTCGATCTGGGTCCGCCCCTCGACCACGTCGCCATCCTTCTGAACCAGCACACCTTCAGGAGTGAACAGGGCGGCGATCGCTTTCGGATCATGGGCGTTGTAGGCCTTGACGAACGCCTCAACATTCGCCCGGATGGCCGCTTCGTCGTTGGCTCGCGCGTTGTCGGCTCGAGGAGCAGATCCACCGCCCTGAACGGGTGCGGCACCAGCCTCGCGTGGACCGGAGCCAAAGTGAGGGGCCAGTGCCACCACGGCCACGGCCCCCCAAGCCAATACCAGCATCAGCACGTTGCGTCTCATGTTGGTTCCTTTTCATGACAAATGAGTCGATATGACTTTCGGGCTCATGCCCATGTCGTGTGTCAGGCTGCGTGCATGGCCCGGCCTGCTCGCTGTGGTCAGCGAGTCTTGAAGTGAGCGCTGCGCTCCGGCGCAGGTGTTTCGCCCTCCGGAGTTCTTGCAATGGGTCACCTGTATCGTATGGATGAATGGGCCCGCAGACGATGTCCGCAGTTGAGGAATGAGAGGCCTGGCAATCACTTTCGTTCGCGGACATCAGGAGGTCCAGAAGGGGTGCACCTTTCGTATGGGGCATGCGAGATTCCGGCGGAAATCGAGGGTGTGGGGGCGGTTCGCCCGAGCCGCAGCAGGTGCGACGGTTTCTGCGATTTCCTCGTTCCATCGCTGCCGGAGCGGATTAGTGCCGAATAGGGCACATGCCCCAGGCCATTGGTGCATTCGATGCACCGATGCACTTTGCCAAGTCCACAACCGGGTTGTATACGTCCGTTCATTATGGTAGACTACGAAGTTGGTCTGATCGGTCGGGAAAGGGCCGGAGTGGAGGAAGGCCGCGGCGCAGAGGCCGAAATGAGCACCGGGAAGCGTGGAATGGTCCTGAAACCCTGGGAAATCAACGTAGTGATGGCGTCCAAGTGCGACAAACCCCTCCTGGCGACCCTCTGGCGGTAGCGCCCAGACGCGTGGCGAGCCCTGGAAACCCCTTCGGCAGGCCCTGGAGACACCCTCCAGCGCCCGTGGCGCGGCCTGGCCATCGCCCCCCTGGGTGCACCTATCGTATGGGGCATGCTCGATTCCGGCGGAAATCGAGGGTGTGGGGGAGGCTCGCCTGAGCCTGCTGCAAATGCGATGGTTTCTGCGATTTCCTCTCCATCGCTGCCGGAGCGGATCAGCGCCCAATGGGGCAGATGTCCCAATCCAAAGGTGCACTCTCCAGAAGCAACTCCTTGCTTGCAGGCGGAAGTCAGGCTACGATGAATCCTCGACCCCCTGAACCCTGACGCGCAGCCCGCCACTTTTCGGTCGACCACTGGCAAGTGCGCCCCGATGACGCGGTTGGCTAGCCGACAGCGGTTACTCCGCGAGGACCACGTACATCCATGATTGCCATCAAGCGCGCGTCGGCCACTGCCATCCTATTCGGCATGGCGCTGGTCAGTTTCTCCGGGTGCCAACCCGAAGCTCAAGCACCGCCCCCCGAACCGCCTCCGGTCAGCGTGCGCCATCCTGAAGCCAGGCAATTGGCCGACACGGAAGAATTCAACGGCTGGCTGGCTCCCGACGAAACGGTCGAGGTGCGCTCGCGGGTGCGGGGCCACATCTTGAAGGTCAACTTCGTCGATGGCGAGTTCGTCGAGAAGGGAAAGGTCCTGTTCGTTCTCGATCCGCGGGAGTTCGATGCGGCCATCGGTCGGGCCGCAGACCGCATCACCATCTTCAAAGCGCAGCTCCTGGCGGCGGAGAAGGACCTCGATCGAGTCAAGTACCTGGTCGAACGGAATGCCGCTCCCCAGCAAGAAATGGACAAAGTGGAAGCGGATGTCAAGTCGCTCGTCGCCCAGGTTTCGGCGGCGGAAAACGACCTGACGCGGGCCAAGCTCGACAAGGAATATTCCGAGATCAAGGCCGAGGTCTCCGGCCGGATCAGTCGGGCCCAACTGACCGTGGGCAACCTCGTGAATGCCGGCGGCTCTGACCCGCTCTTGACCACGATCGTTGCGATCGACACTTTGCGGCTTTATTTCAATGTCGATGAGCGTTCGCTGCAAGCCTATGCCCGCAACTTGGGGCTGCAGGGTCGCAATCTGACGGATCTCCTGGCCCAGCTCCGCGACCAGAAGACCATCGTCAAGTTTGCCCAGGACGGCGAGAAGTTGTTCGCTCATGAGGGCGACCTGGCATTCGGCGACAATCGCATCGATCCTTCCACCGGCACTCTGCAGGTCTATGCCACTGTCGCCAACAAGGACCGCCAGTTTCTCCCGGGGGCCCGGGTGCGAGTGCGGCTTGTCATCGGCAAGGCCTATGACGCCCTGCTTGTACCGGAGAGTGCGATCTTGGCGGATCAGGATAAGCGCTACGTGCTGGTGATTGACGCCGAGAAGGTCGTACGCCGACGCAACGTAACCCTGGGGGCCTTGACGGATGACAGCATGCGGGCGGTGACTCCCGCCGACAAGCTCGATCCCCAAGAGAATCCGAGCCAGTGGCTCGTGATCGTGGACAATCTCCAGCGGGCTCGGCTTAACTACCCCGTCAATCCGCAGACCGCGACCGCGACAGCTTCGGAAGCAGGCGCGGCGCCGCCGACCACCACGACCGCCCCCGCAGCCACGGCTCCGACCTCCGCTCGCTAGTCACCGCGTCCTTGAACTTGTGCGCCCAGGGCTTCACAGATGTCCCATTTCTTCATTGATCGCCCCATCTTTGCTTCGGTCCTTTCGATCGTCATCGTTTTGATCGGGACGGTGTCCTATGCCCTGTTGCCCGTCGCTCAGTATCCGGAGGTCGCGCCGCCCACCGTGCAGGTGACAGCCACCTACCCCGGCGCCAATGCCCAGACCGTCGCCAACACCGTGGCGACCCCGATCGAGCAAGAGGTCAACGGCGTCGAACGCATGCTCTACATGTCGTCGATGTCCACCAACGATGGCCAGATGACGCTCAACGTCACCTTCGAACTGGGCACGAACCTCGATACGGCGCAAGTGCTCGTGCAGAACCGCGTCTCGGTGGCCACCGCCAAGCTGCCCGAAGAAGTCAAGCGCATCGGCGTGACGACCAAGAAGAAGTCAGCCAGCATTCTCTTGTGCATCAATCTCGTGTCGCTCAAGCGGCCCGACGGCTCCTACTTTTACGACCAGCTCTACTTGAGCAACTTTGCGACGTTGGCGGTCAAGGATGACCTGGCCCGAATTACTGGCGTGGGCGACGTGTCGTTTCTCGGTCCACGCGACTACAGCATGCGCATCTGGCTCGACCCAGACAAGTTGGCCGGCAAGCAGATGACCGCCAGCGATGTCATCAAGGCGATCCAGGAGCAGAATCGGCAAGTGGCGGCGGGGCGGCTTGGGCAACCACCCGTGCCCGGGGCGGTTCCCATTCAGGTGCAACTCCCTCTGAACGCGCAAGGTCGACTGGAATCGGAAGGGCAGTTCGAGCAGATCATCGTCCGCACAAGTTCCCAAGGCGGCGTGGTCCACCTCAAGGACGTGGTAGTCGATCCGCAATTCGATGATGCGGGCCGAGTTGTTTTCAAGGGCATCGAGTTGGGGGCCAAGAACTACGACGTCAATAGCTATCTCGACGGCGAGCCAAGCGCCACGCTCGCCATCTTTCAGTTGCCCGGCTCGAATGCGCTGGAGACGGCCGCCGCCATCAAAGCCAAGATGGAGGAGCTGAAGTCCCGGTTTCCGGAAGGGGTCGACTACCGCCTCCATTATGACACCACTGTGTTTATCGAAGAGTCTATCGCCAGCGTGATCCACACGCTGTTCGAGGCGTTCGCATTGGTGTTCATCGTCGTCCTGGTGTTCCTGCAAAACTGGCGGGCGGCCCTCATCCCCATGGTGGCCGTGCCTGTTTCGCTGGTGGGAACGTTCGCTGTCATGGCCATGATGGGCTTCTCCCTCAACAACCTCTCCCTCTTCGGCCTGGTTCTCGCCATTGGCATCGTGGTCGACGATGCCATCGTCGTCGTTGAGAACGTCGAGCGCTGGCTCTCCGAGGGCCTGTCCCCGCGCGATGCCAGCCGCAAGGCAATGGACGAAGTGACGGGTCCCGTGGTCGCCATCGCCCTGGTGCTCTGTTCGGTGTTCGTGCCGACAGCCTTCATGGCGGGTATCAGCGGCCAGTTCTTCAAGCAGTTTGCCCTCACCATCGCGGCTTCGACCATCATCTCTGCCTTCAATTCACTCACGCTGAGCCCGGCCCTTTGTGCCCTGCTCCTCAAGCCGCATCGCCATGGCGAACATCAGGACCCGCTGCCCCGGCTTGGTATCGCCGTCCTGGGTGGGCTGATCGGCTACATCTTCCTACAAGCACCGATCGGACGACTGCTCGGTATCGAAGTGGGCGGTCACGGCCACGAAGGAGCCTCGGGCAGTTCGCTGTGGGGGTTGCGGGCCGGTGTCTTCTTCGGCGGCATGGTGGTGGGCTGGCTGGTCGCCGGTCTGATCAACAAGGGGCTGGCCATTTTCTTTGTCGGCTTCAACAAAGTGTTCGACGTGGGAATCAAAGGCTATGGGGCCACGGTGTCTCTGCTCTTGCGTCTGAGCGCGATCGTCCTGCTGATCTATGGCGGCTTCATGGCCCTGACCTACGTGGCCTTCGTCACGGTGCCCGTCGGCTTCATTCCGGAGCAGGATAAGGGCTACCTGGTCGCTAACATCCAACTGCCCGACGGAGCGACCCTGGCCCGTACGGATGATCTGGTGCGGGAGATGGCCCAGTTGGCCCGTGAGGACGAGGGAGTGGCTCACACCATCGAAGTGCCTGGCTACTCGATTCTGCTCGGAACGAACATCTCCAACGTGGGTGGCATCTTCATCATTCTCAAACCCTTCGAGGAGCGGCTAGGGAAAGCTGACCTCTCCGCCCCACAGGTGATGTCGCGGCTCCGCCAGAAGTTTCGAACCGATCGCCGCGGGGTGGTCAGCCTTTTCGGGGCCCCGCCCGTGGACGGACTGGGATCTACCGGCGGCTTCAAGCTTCAGGTACAGGATCGCCGGGGAGCTGGGCTTCGCTCCCTGCAAGGTGCCGTTACCAACCTGGTCGATCAGGGCAACTCGGAACCGCGGCTCGCCGGCCTGTTCTCGAGCTTCAGCGTACAACAACCGCAATTGCGGCTTACAGTCGACGAGGAGAAGGCCAAAGCGGCCCAAGTTTCCTTGAGCGAGATTGACCAGACTTTCCAGGCCTACCTCGGCTCGATCTATGTCAACGACTTCTTCTTCCAGAACCGGAACTGGCAGGTCAACGTGCAGGCTGGCCCGGCTTATCGCATGCAGCCGAAGGACATCGATCGCCTTGAAGTCCGCAATGCTCGTGGCGTCCGAGTACCGCTACGCACCTTGCTGCGAGTTGAGTTTGACAGCGGCCCAGCCATCGTCAATCACTACAACTTGTATCCCTCGGCGGAGATCAACGGCTCCGCTCGACCCGGCGTCAGTTCGGGCCAATCGATCGCCATCATGGAGAGGCTAGCCACGGACTTCCTGCCCTCGACCATGGGCTTCGAATGGACTGAACTGACTTACCAGCAGATCCTCGCCTCCAAGGACATCTTGACCAAGCTCGTCTTCCCGCTGGGCGTGCTCTTCGTCTTGCTCGTGCTCGCCGCCCAGTACGAAAGCTGGTCCTTGCCCATGGCGATTCTGCTCATCGTCCCCATGTGCCTCTTGGCCGCCTTGACCGGCGTGTGGCTGATGCACCTCGACAATAACATCTTCGTTCAGATCGGGCTGGTCGTGCTCATCGGACTGGCAGCCAAGAATGCGATTCTGATTGTCGAGTTCGCCAAACAACTCGAGGATCAGGGCAAGCCACGCATCGAAGCCACGGTTGAGGCGTGCAAGCTCCGTCTGCGTCCGATCCTCATGACCTCTTTCGCCTTTATCCTGGGCGTGGTGCCGCTCATGCTGGCCAAGGGTGCCGGGGCGGAGATGCGCCACACACTCGGCGTGGCGGTGTTTAGCGGCATGGTCGGCGTGACTGTCTTCGGCATTTTCTTTACGCCGGTCTTCTACTCAGTAATCCGGAAGTTTGCTGCGAAGAAGCCGGCGCCGGCAGAGCAGGCTTCCGCTCACTGACCTTTGCCCACGAGCCACTCCATGCTGAGCCGACACTGGAAGAACTCGAAGCGGTGGGGCGTCAGCGCGGCTGGCCTTGGCACGGTCGTCGTGGTCCTCCTTTTCATCCGGCTGATTGCACCGCGCCCCGAGCCAATCACGGAGCAGCGCTTCTTTCTCTTCCACCAGGAGCAAGCGGCCCGGCACCTGCTCATGACACGCTCCGTGCACAGGGGGCGCTGGTCCCGTAACCTGCACCCTCATCGACTGACGTGGAAGGCAGCCCAGGACCCCGTGGACATTTACGTCGTGGTCCATGACGTCAGCGACGTGGCGGCCATGATGCGGATGACGACCGACCTGGCCGAGGGGCAGGCTCCGGCAGGCGCCCCGTGGTCGCAGCTTCAATCCAAGGAAGGAGAGATCCTCCTCCCGCGGCCCTGGATGCCGTTCGCCCGGGTATCCTACTTGGTGCTGCTGCGCGGCCCCGAAGGGAACGAAGTGCAGTTCATCTGCGTCTTCGAGTAAGGCCGCGCGACCTACCTGCTCTCGATCTCGGTCTCTTGCAGAATCTCGGTGGCTTGTTCAGGCGGCACGGGGTTGATGTAGAAGCCCGTGCCCCACTCAAACCCCGCGACTCTCGTCAATCGGGGAATGATCTCGATGTGCCAATGGTACTCGGGCAGAGGCGCAGCATCGAAGGGGGCCGTGTGCACGACGTAGTTGTAGGCTGGCTTGTCGAGGGCCGCTTCGATCTTGGCCAGCACTTGCTTCAAAAACGTTCCTAGATCGTCGACCTCGGCCCGCGTGATGTTTTCAAAGTGGCTGCAGTGGTTCTTGGGCAGAATCATCACCTCGAAGGGAAATCGGCTGGCGTAGGGGCAAAGAGCCACAAAATGGGTACTCTCTCCCGCGAGCCGTTTGCCCGAATCCAGTTCCTGGTGGATCATGTCACAGAAGAGACATCGGCCCCGATAGCCGTAGTAGGCTCGAGCCCCTTGCATTTCCTCAATCACGCTGACGGGAAGTACGGGGGTGACGATGAGCTGGGAGTGGGTGTGCTCGAGGCTTGCCCCCGCTGCCGTGCCGACGTTCTTGAACAGCATGCCGAACACGAGCCGGCCGTCGCGTTTGAGGTCGACCAGCCGATCGCGGTAGACCCAGAGCATATCCCGAACGTTGGCATCATCGATTTCAGTCAAAGACTCCTTGTGCTCCGGCGCTTCGATGATGACCTCATGGGCCCCCACGCCATTCATGCGGTCATACATGCCCTCGCCATGCTTGGCCAGGCTGCCCTCAACTTGCAGGGCGGGGAACTTGTTGGGTACGACGCGCACCCGCCAGCCCCGTTCATTGGCGCGACTGTGCCGATCGCGATAGGCCAGGATTTCGCCAGGGGTCTTGTCTTCGTTGCCCTCGCAGAAGGGACAAAGCGTTCCGGCGAGCGGTGCGGGCGGCTTCTCCGGGCGGGGCAAGAGCGGGCGCTTGGCTCGTTCCGTGGCGATGATGACCCAGCGGCCCACGATCGGATCCTTGCGTAGCTCCGGCATGCCCAGAGATCGGAAGAGCACACGTCTGAACTCCAGTCACTAGCTTATCTC
>CALLZJ010000260.1 GCA_937858435.1 uncultured bacterium | reverse complement strand
TCCTTTGATCGCAGTTGCCAGCGCCGCCGCGGGCGCTGCCGCCGGGGCCCAAGGCCCTGGGGTGAGCATTCGGTGCCGCGGCGCGAACGCCGTGTTCCCGCGGCCTGTCCAGAAAGCGTAGCGATCATGGGCGAAACTGGCCCACGGTCGGTCCTTGCTTGACCGCTTGTCCGAGGAGTCTATACTGACAATCCGCCTCGCCCCCATCGTCTAGAGGCCCAGGACGTAGCCCTCTCAAGGCTAAGACAGGGGTTCGAATCCCCTTGGGGGCATTTGGCATTTTGTGGGCGCTTGCAACAGCAGGTCACGGCCTATCACCCGCACGATGTCGCCGCTGACGGGGCCATTCGTCCGCTGAGACTCGACCGGCACGCCCTCGACGAGTGGCCGGTGCCGCAGCCGACCTTCGAGCATCACCCAGCCATCGTCGCCACCCGTTCGGACTTGGCAGTTCCGCCCCGTGGGCGATGCCGTGGCCCAGCCTAGCGAGCCAATCGAGGGTGGCTTGCTCGACGACGGATTCGGTGAAGGAAATGGTCATCGGCGGGACACGCTTAAATAGGAAACTCTCGTGTTGCCAAGAGTTTACGTCATGCCGCTCCGCTCCTGGCGGGTTGGCCTTAAATAGCGTCAGGCCCAGTACGGTAAATACCGAGCCCACTTCCGCGATGCACCGGCTTCCTCATCGAGCTTGATTCGGCCCGCGTCGATCGCGGCAGCGATCACCTGCGAAACCGTCGCGCTCTTGCTCTCGGATAGCTTGAACCGTTGACGGAGAGTCTGGTTCGTCATCGCCTCCCGCAGGACGTACCGCAGGACGCAATGCTGGTAGCAGGCACGGATGCGGGCGTCACGGTCCATACTCCTGAACGGACGGTGCCCATGACCTGATCGATCCCGCTGCTCTTCTCCTCGCAGATGTGCATTCTCCGCATCAGATCGGCGAGGCGTTCATTGCGGGACTGGTAGCCATCGATGAATCGTTCAACCGGGACAATCGGTTCGCCGGGGTTCGAGATTTCCACGCGGTTGGGGTAGACCTCGATCATCAGCGATGCCCCGGCGATGGTGAAGTCCTGATGGACCATGGCATTCGCCACGATCTCGCGGATTACGATTTCCGGCAGTAGTCTTACCTCGCGGCGAATGGCTTCCTCGACCACCTCGTTTTGCGGAAGCTGGGCCATCACGAAGGCGACCAGTGGACGAAAGCCCGTGGCGTAGCCGCTCTCCCAAGTCTGATCGAGTTTCGTCTTCGACTTGGACGGGGTCGAGTACACCACAACGCGGGCCGCCTTGCGGCTCACATCAGGGAAATCGACCAACTGGCGAGCCAGCAATACGGCACCCATGCGCCGGATCGAGTACCCGCCCGGGCTCCTGTCGATTAGTCGTTCGGTTGCGAGTTGGTCGAGCGGAACGCCCCCGTTCTCCTTCAGAGCCCGGTGCGCCGACCACGCGCAGCGCCAGGTCCTTCATCGACACCAGAGCCGCCACCCCCAGGGCCTCCGTGGGCTTGATTACACTAGTCCGGGTGCGGTCTTTGTCAGCCGTTCTGCGGAGGCTAGGTGTCGCTATGAAGCTCTTGCGCCAGTTGAACGAGATCGTGGCCCGCCACCTGCGGACGCTGGAGATGATCGGCGTCCTGTTGCGCATCTTCTGCTTCTCGCTCGTCAGTTGGTACGGCCCGAGCAGCCCCTTCCTCTTTGTCTGGTTGTGCAATACGGCCGATGCCATCCTGTTGTCGTGGTGTGCCATCCTCAAGCGCGACCGGGCCTACACGATCTTGAATCTCTTCTGGGTCGGCGTGGGACTGCTCGGCGTCTTCCGCACCCTGGCGCACCCATGAACGGGCACCAGCCGCCGGCGCGCAGCGAAACAGGCCAGCCGAACGTGCGGCTGGCCTGCGCGATGTCTTGAGACTGCCCCATCGGGCCAAGGGCTAACGACGGCGGCGGGAACGCCGCTTCCTCTGGACGAAGGCCACCAGCCCCAGCGTCCCAGCCCCGACCAGGGCCAAGGTCGCGGGCTCCGGCACGGCCGTCAACTCGACCTGGCCGCGAATCTCCCCGCCCGGGAAGACCGAGGTGTGAATGTTGATGTACCAATCGCCCGCCAGCAAGCTCGCCTCGTCCGCCGCCAGCACCGTCGCACTACCCACGATCGGGCTGAGGATGTTGCCGCCGCTGTTTGAAGGGATGTCGATCACAACGGGGCCATTCACCCCCACTGGGGCGATGTGGAAATGGGCGGCATTGGCCGGCGCCAGGAGCCCGGAATAGGTGATGGTCCAGGTCAGCAGATTCGTGCCGGTGTCGTAGGTGCCGTCGGCGAACCCGAAGCCCGGCGAGGCATTCGGCGGCACTTCCTGCAGACCGTCCAAAAAGACCGAAAAGGTGTGGGTCTGACCCCAGGCCGATCCAGGACAGATCAGACACCCAAGGACGACTAGGCCCAGCCAATGACGTATCTTCAAGATCATGACCACCTCCTCCGTTCGCGGCCGCAGTTGGAACTGGATGTCATGCCTGGGTCATCTTCCACATGAAGCGGGGCGGCTGCAAGCAAATTCGCCCCTTACGCCCCTAATTCGCGGCCGGGCTGTTTCCACCCCCAAAGCGTCCGTCAAAGCCGCTTGCGTTCCGGGCCGGGGCATGGCAGGATGGGGGCGTTCGCTTGGGTTTGAGAGGGGAGAAGCTGATGAGCACGGCTGAAGAACGCGATCCGTTTCAGGACCCACCGCCACCGCAACCCGAAGCCGCGGCGGAAGCGGCCGTCAACCCGCCTCCCCCGGGTGCCGAGCCCCCGCCGGGTCCGCCCGCCGACCCTTGGGCCGAGATGCCCGGCGAGCCGCCAGCCGAGGCCTGGTCCGAGGGCCAGGAGGCGCCGCCGCCACGCTCCTTGCCTGTCGAAGCGGAGCCCAATCTGGCATTTGCTCCCGAGCCACTTGAACTCGTGACCCATGATCGGCTGGCCGGGGCGCCGGTATTCGCGACGCCGTGGTCGTCGTCGGCGCCGCCGCCGCGCAGCTCCGGGGCCGTGTCCGTCTTCATGGGGCTGCTGGCGACGGTCGCCTTCGTCGCCGCGGGCTTCTATCCCCTGCTCGAACTGGTGACTTCGCCCGACGCCGTCTCACCGCAGGAACTCCCCTTCAAGGAAGATTGGATTCGGATCGCCATCTGGGTCCTCGCCGGGTCGACCGCGTTCTTCACCTTCCTCCGGCTCTTCGTCTGCTATTGGGCCCTGGCGCTGGGCACGCTGCTGACCTCGGGGGCCGCCTTCGCTTTTGTCTTCCTCGTGAAGCCGCAGGGGTCGGCCGTCAGCAGCTTGGCCCCGGGGCTGGGGCTCTACCTGCTCGCCGCCGGCGGAGCCGTGCTCCTGCTCGGAGCCGTCGCCGCCCGGGCCGCTCAGCCGCCTCGGTACACCTACTGACCCGGCTCGGCGGCCCACGCGCCAACCTGCCCTTTTCCTGATGATTTGACCTGAAAAGGTCATTACAGTCCCGGGCTGGCCTGACACAATTCCGATGCCAGTCAGCAGCGCCGGCGCAGGCCGGCTTCATCGGAGTCAGTGCCGCGCCGCCCGTCCGTGGCTCAACCGAGCCGCGGACGTGCCATTTCCAGGGCGACAGTTTGACCACTCACACCTTGCCCGTCCCGCTCGCGGCTGGCGCAGCCGCCTCGACGGGCCGACCCCGCCAGACCAGATAGCCGAACAAGGCCGCCCCCGCACCGATGAGCCCGAGGCTAATGAGCTGCGACACGGTCAGCCCCAGGGCGAAGGGCGGGTTGTCCAGCCGGAGCTGCTCCAGGAAGAACCGCGAGAAGCCGTGGACGAACATGACCAGGGCCAGCACCTGCCCCTCCCGGCGGCGGACCGGGAAGAAGAGCCACGCCAGAACGAACAGCAACGTCGCATCGATGGCACTGAAAATCTGGCTCGGATGCACCGGCAGGCTCCGGGGCATGTCAAAGGTCAAGCTCACGGGCTCCGTCCCGCCGGCCCGCCGTACCTGGACATCCAGCGGCTGGCCTGCCCGTGCCATCCGCAGGGCCAGGTGCAATTCGCCCAGCGACCCCACGGCCTTTCCATTCACGGCCACAATGACGTCGCCGGGTTTGAGCCCCGCGGCCGCCGCCGGCGCCCGGGGATCGACATACTGCACCTCGCGCGGATCGGGGGCGAGCCGCTGCGGCGGCAACTCGGCCTCCGCCAGGATAAACCCATACCCAAGCTGCCAGCCTTCCTCGACCAGCCGACGCTGCGGATAGCTGTTCCCCGGGAACGTGATCGTCTGCCAGGCGGGGACGGCCGTCGGATCGACCATGTCGCCATAGCAGCAGCCGTTGAGCAGACAGCCGATGCGTCCCAGGGCTAAACCCAGGGCCAGCGACGGGGCCACGACGTCCCCCAGCAGCATCGAGCGGATGCCCTTGGGCCGCAGGATACGCCAGTAAACCCACAGATAGGCGACGGCCGCACCGGGGATGAGGCCATAAAAGACCATGCCCCCTTCCCAGATCTTGAAGAACTGCAGGGCCCCGTCCCAGAAGCCGGCCGGCCGTTCCTCCAGCAACAGGGCCGTCAGCCGGCAGCCGACCAGTCCGCCGAGGATGAACCAGGTGCCCAGGTCCCAGAAGATGTCGGGGTCGATGCCCACCTGCTGGGCGCGCCGCTGGGCGACCCAGCCGGCCAGCAGGATGGAAACCAGCAGCATCATCCCGAAGCCGAAGATCGGCAGCCGGGCATCGCCGAACGGCAGGGGAATCTCGAAGAGGACCTGCTGCATCCCGCAGCACTCCCTGGACCCGAAGAGCCCGCCCGCCACGGGCTGGCCTACAGGGAGACGATAGCGGCTCGGCAGCCCGCCCGCCACCCAGGCTGCCCCGCCCTCACGACACTTTCGCCGGAGAGCCAGCCTCCACTACAGCAACGGCAGAGTCCTTCCGGGCCTGCCCATGTCTACTTGGCTCACAGACCAGGAAGTAGTTGATCGCCGCCGCCAGCAGGATGCCCACCAGGCGATACGGCCACAGTAGCCACCAAGGCAATCCGTGTCCGAATGACTTTCCCTGCGGGGGGCCGAGGTCTTTGATGCAGGAGGCATGGGCAGCCCACCCTTCCGCGTCGGCATCGTTCCAAACAACGAGCCCAATGAAATGCAAAAAGGAGCGTGTGCGACAGGTCCGCTCGTCAGTCTGGGCCTCATGGCTTACTCGCAACTCCACCCAAGCAAAAGGTGGATGCACCAGAGCCCACAGGATACAGGCATTGGCCAGCCAAGCACGACGACTAGCGCCAGGGCCTTTCGCATATGGGCCTCTTTGAGGCTGAGGCGTTCTCCAAGTTCCGCCGGTGCCCCGACGCCCGGGCTCCCACGGCGGCCGTGCCACGGGGTTGCGTACTCGTGATCCCGTGCGAACCTTCAGCGGCTCGGCAGATCGCGTTCGTGACGTGGCGCCGCGCCGGACATTGTAACCTCAGGCATGGCGTTCG
>CALLZJ010000259.1 GCA_937858435.1 uncultured bacterium | reverse complement strand
ATATTTGTTCAGGAGGCCCGGCGGGGGGGGATGGTTGAGGCCATGGCCCTCCCGCCCCCGCTGCTCGAGCCGGCGCAGGAGCCGATCGGCCGCGGCCGCCTCTCCCTGCTGAACGAGCAAGCTCGCCAGTTCATTCTCCACGTGGGTAGTCTCGAGATGCTCGGGCCCCAGGACGCGCCGGAGTTCCGCGACGCGGGCCTCGAGGTCCGCTCGGTGCTTGCCCACGTCGCTGCCGCGCTGGCTGAGGGCCGCCCGGAGCCGGGCCAGGTCGGTCTCGGCGGCGATGGTGGCGGGGTCGGTTGGGCCGAGCCAGCGCTGCCGCAAGGCCGCGCTCCGCTCCCAATGTTCGAGCGCCTCATCATCGCGGCTCATGGCCCGCAGGAGTTGGCCCACGATGCGCCGCACCTCCGCTTCCACCAGGGGCTGGTCGCGAAACGCGGGGCCCAGCCGCCGGGCCGCCCGGACCACCACCTCCTCGAAAGTGATGTTCCGATCCTGGGCCCGATCGGGCAGCCCCTGGCCCAGCAAGTCATGGACGAGGAAGCGCGTGACGGCTTCCGCTTGATGCTGGGCGACCCGGGCCTCCTCGCGCTCCCGTTCGGCCAGGTGGCGCTGGGCCTCGGCATGCCGCCACAGGTTGCTCAGGGCGAGCAAGCTGCCGATCACGACCACGCCGAGCGTCCCGGCCAGGGCGGCGACCGCGGGGCGCCGCCTGACCCACTTCCCCAGCCGCGACCAGCGTCCAATCGGCCGGGCCACCACCGGCTCGCCGGCCAGGAAGCGGTGCAGGTCGGCCGCCAGGTCCGCGGCCGAGGGGTAGCGGCGGTCGGGGTCCTTCTCCAGGCACTTCTGACAGATGCTCTCCAGGTCGCGTGGCACCTCCGGCCGGAGGCGGCGGGGCGGCGCGGGATCGCGGAGTTGAATCTGCATCAGGAAATCGAGCGGTGCCAAGTCCGCCAGGGGTGGCCGGCCCGTGAGCAACTCGTACAGAATCGCCCCCAGGGCGTAGAGGTCCGCACTGGGACCGATGGCATGCGTCTGGCCGGTGGCTTGCTCGGGAGCCATGTAGTGCGGCGTGCCGACGACCAGACCGTTGCGGGTCGCGGGAGCGCCCGTGGGATTCAGCTCCTTGGCCAGGCCGAAGTCGGTGATCTTGGCCACGGCGCCGGAGGGCAGACTCGGGCAGGTCTGCCGGGCCGCGGGGGGCGTCGTGGAAGGCCGCCAGCCCGTGAGCAGCACGTTGCCCGGCTTCAGATCGCGGTGGATGACGCCCTGGATATGGGCCGCCTGCACGGCCTCGGCCAGGTCGGCGACCACGGCCGCGGCGCCGGCCGGCGTCAGCCGGTAATGGTGCAGCCAGGCCGCGAAGGTGCCCCCCTCGGCCCATTCCATGATGAGATAGGGCCGACCGTCCACCCAGCCAAACTCGTAGACCTGGATGACATGGGGATGACGCAGGCGGGCCATCATCTCCGCTTCGACCTGGAACCGGGCGACCTCCTGCGGGCTGAGGAACTGGCCAGCGAGGACGACCTTGACGGCGACCGGCCGCCGCAGCTTCAAGTCGACCGCCTGATAGACGACTCCCATGCCGCCCCGTCCGACCTCGGCCCGCACCTCGAAGCCGGGCACCTGTGGCAATGGCAAGGACGCCGGCACCGGCGGCCCGGACGATTCTTCCGTGTCCGCATGGGTGAGCGGCATCCAGCTCGGTGCCGGTCCGGGGTCGGTCCGCGCGTCGTATGGCGCGACCCTAGTCCCTTCGCTTTCGGGCTGGGCGTCGGTGAGGCGAGGAGTGTCGGCCATAAGCGAGATGCTGGATTGTCGGCCAGAAGCGATGGCGTTAGCGGACGGCTTCCGGGCGAAACTGAGGATTCTCAATGATGCCGAAGACGTTGCCGAAGGGGTCGCGGACAGCAGCGACCTTGATGCCGCCCCCGACGTCGGTCACGGGTTCATGTTCCGTCGCACCGTGGGCCAGCAGGGCGGCCAGGGCGTCGGCCGCGCTGGCGACTCCCCAGTAGACCCGGGCCCCGTTCGCGCCTGGCGTGGCATCGGGCACGAGGCCCAGCTCGAAGCCACCGACGTCGAAGCCCACGTAGAACGGCTCGTCGAAGTGAGGCCCCTTGCCCAGGACCTTGGCATACCAGGCCTTGCCGGCAGCGAGGTCCGGAGCAGGGTAAATGGCGGTCCGAAGCCCAAGGATCATCGTCGGTTCTTCTCCAACTGGAGCCCTGGCCGCGCAGCAGCGGAGCCGCGCACCCGCTGCAGGGACACGCGGCTCCGACGGTTGCTCCGCTAGCCGAGGTTGACCACGACGGTCTTGCTCTCGGTGTAGGCCTTGAGCCCCTCGGCACCGAGTTCACGGCCCTGGCCCGACATCTTGTAGCCGCCGAAAGGAGCCGCGGCATCGAAGGCGTCATAGCAGTTGACCCAGACCGTCCCCGCCCGGACCTCGTCGGCGATGCGGTGGGCCTTGGTGATGTCCTGGGTCCAGACCGCGGCCGCCAGCCCGTAGTAGGTGTTGTTGGCCCGGCTGATCACTTCGTCGATGTTCTTGAAGGGCAGGATCGAGAGCACTGGCCCGAAAATCTCGTCCCGGGCGATCTCCATGTCGTCGGTGACGCCGGTGAAGATGGTCGGCTCGATGAAGAAGCCCTTGGCCCCGACGCGGTTGCCGCCGATGACGCAGCGGGCGCCCGCCTTCTTCCCCTTGTCGATGTAGCCGAGGATCTTGTCGAACTGGGCCTGGTCGATCTGCGGGCCCTGCTCGGTGTCGTCGGCAAAGGGGTCGCCGACCTTGCGGGCCCGGGCCTTGGTCGTGAGCATGTCCACGAGCTTGTCATGGACCTTCTCCTCAACGAAGAGCCGGCTGCCCGCGCAGCAGCACTGCCCCTGGTTCAAGTAGATGCCGACAAAGGAGCCCGCGGTGGCCGCTTCGAGGTCGGCGTCGGCGAAGACAATGTTGGGGCTTTTGCCGCCCAACTCGAAGGTCAGCCGCTTGAGCGTCGGGGCGGCGTCCTTCATGATGTGCTGGGCCGTTTCGTAGTGGCCCGTGAAGGCGATCTTGTCCACGCCGGGATGCTTGACCAGGGCCGCCCCCGTGTCGCCGAAACCCGGGACAACGTTGATCACGCCATCCGGGAAGCCGGCTTCCTGGGCGAGTTCGGCCATGCGCAGGCAGGTGAGCGGCGTCTGCTCGGCCGGCTTCATGACGATGGTGCAGCCGGCGGCCAGGGCCGGACCCCACTTCCAGGCCACCATCAGCATCGGGAAGTTCCAGGGGATGATCTGGCCGACCACGCCGACCGGTTCGCGCTTGGTGTAGCAGAAGTAGCGGCCGCGGACGGGGATGACCTCGCCTTGAATCTTGTCGGCCCAGCCGGAGTAGTAACGCAGGCAGTCGATGACGAGCGGCAGGTCGCCGGCCTTGGCTTCCTTGAGGGGCTTGCCGTTGTCGAGCACTTCCAGGGCGGCGAGTTCGTCGAAGTTCTTTTCGATCAGGTCGGCGAGCCGAGCCATGAGCCGGCCGCGCTCCCGGGCGTCCATCCGCCGCCACGGGCCGTCATGGAAGGCCCGGGTAGCCGCGTCCACGGCCAGGTCCACGTCTTCCTTACCGCCATACGCCACGTCGGCGATCTTCTCTTCAGTCGCCGGGTTGACGGTGACGAACGTCTTGCCCGATAGGCTGTCGAGCCACTTGCCGCCGATGAGCATCTTGGTTTGACGCACTTTCACCGGGGACTTGGAACCAGCCGTCGCGGAAGCCGTGGCTGTCGCCATAATGCAGTCTCCTTCCCTTGGATGGATCAGCGAATCGCTAGCCGACCTCTCTTGAAGGTAGCGGCCCGCGCGGCCAAGAGCAAAGGAAAAGTCGGCCTTCTGGCCCTCCGAGGCGCGCCAGGACGCAGCCGCCCAGCCGCCGCGGCCAGCGCTATCGCTGCGACCCGGCGGCCACGCGCCGCAGCATCGCCTCGTACATCTGGCTTTCGGTCCAGCCCCCGGACGTATGCGGTTGCCGCATCTCGATCAGCACCGTCCCCTCGAAGGGTGGGTCCTTGAGCCGCTCCGTCATCTTCTTGAAGTGATGCACGCCATTGTTCAGGAAGTAGTCGTCCGCGTCTCCGACCCAGATGTTGATCTTGCCGTTGAGCTTGGGCCCCAGCGTCTTCCAGTTCTGTTCGACGACCAGCCGCAAGTCGTACTTCCGCCAGTGGTCGAGCACCGCGCGGTCGATCACGCCGGTCTGCGGATGCCACAGGGGCGTGGGCAGACCGTCGGGGCCACGGGGCCCATAAGTCGCGTTCCAGGAGCACCAGTCCCGGCCGCCCAGGGCCCAGTTGTCGCCCCGGCCGAGCACATTCTCCACCTGGGCCTCGTGCCGTACCGTGTAGATCGTGTCCCCTTCCACCGTGCGCTTGGCCGGCCGCTCGAAGCCCCAGCGGTTCACGTAGGCATTCTGATCCTCGTAGATGTTGATCAACTCGAAGGAGCGGAAGTCGACCGCATCGGGGCACTGCGACCAGCAGCCGTTGAAGAAGTCGGGGTAGAAGACCTGCAAGGCCAGGGAGACCCAGCCGCCGGTCGAGCCGCCCGTGGTGAAGCGGGCATGTCCCGCCCCGATGCCGCGCCAGTTCTTTTCGACGTGGGGGATGAGTTCCTCGACCAGGGCATCGCCGAAGGGGCCGTTGTTGGCCGAGTTGACCTGGTAGGGATCGCCGAACGGCCCGGCGCCATCGAGGAAGAGATGGAGGAACTGGCTGCCTGGCCCGCGCGGCGCGACCCGCACCATGAAGGGGGCCGCCGTGAAGCGGGTCGAGAAGCCGCCGATGTGGACGCACAGGGGATAGCGCTTCTCAGGCTGGGCGTCGAAGTCGGCCGGCAGGATGACGGCCGCCCGGAGGAACATGGGTCGGCCATGAAACTCGCTCAGCTTTGGCGAGGGAAACTTCAGGAACCTGACCCGGTCCGTGTCGGTGGGCAGGCGTTCGTCCGGAAGCCGTTCCGTCAGCTTCAGTTCGAAGCTGTCCGCCTTCTGGGGATCGAAGCGGATGCGAAGCGGCTTGCTGACGAGGTTCCCCGGGGCGCCGACGAGCATCAAGTCGCGGTTGGTCATGAGGACGGCCTGGACGGAGTACTCGCCAGCGGGGACGGCCGCGAGGCTGGGGACAGGGAAGGCGGCCGCCTGTTGATCCACGATCAGCGTCCGGGCCGGCGTCCAGGCGTCGGCATCGACGCCGAAGATGGGAGCGGCCGTCATCCCGGTCTGGCCGATCCGCCGTCGGGGTTGGGCCTCGCCGGCGCGGCCGAGCACGAGCACGAGTCGGCCCGTGAGCGGCTCGGGACCCGCCAGGTCGGGATCGAGGCTGACCACGAAGCGCGGCCCGGCGGCGGCCTGGGCCTGGCCTTCCCCCGCCGTCGCCATCGACCGCCCCAGGGGCCATATCACCAAGAGGACCAGCAGCAGACCCAGGCACCGCCCAGACCCGTGGC
>CALLZJ010000258.1 GCA_937858435.1 uncultured bacterium | reverse complement strand
GCTCAGCCACCGTCGCGCGGACCGACGATCACTCCGCCGCCAGGTCGCGGCCCCACGACGCCGCCACCGCCTGTCGGCGGGCAATCGGACGCCGGCAAGGGCTCGCAGCCTTCTCGTGGCCCGGCGACTCCGCCGCCCTCGGGTGGTGGTTCAGGCAGCGGCGGCTCCTCGGGCGGCAGTCGGCAGCAACCGCCCCCGCCACCGCCTTCTCGTGGCCCGGCGACTCCGCCGCCTTCGGGTGGTTCAGGCAGCGGTGGCTCCTCGGGCGGCAGTCGGCAGCCGCCGCCGCCGCGTCCGACTCGACCGACGGCCATGCTCCAACTGGAGCGGCTGCCCCTGGCCTGGCCCGTGGTCGTGAGTTAGTCGGTCACAGCTTGGCAATCCTGCCCAGGCCTTCGGTCCCTGCCGAAGGCCTGGTGCGTTTCCCCGCCTAGCTTCTTGCGTATAATGCACGCAGACCGTTCGGTCCCCTTCCGCCGCCCACGCAGCGGCAACGTCGCACTCGAACTCAGGATTCGCCCATGTCCGTTGCGCGTCGGCTTGGTTGGTTGGACCTTCTCTTGGCCTTGCTGGTCCTGGGAGCCGCGGGCGGCCTCCGCGGCTGGTATCTGATCACCTTCGCCGAGGGGGGCGAGGCCGGCCTGCACAACGTCTGGCAAGTCCAGCAGCCGTCCGAGCCTGCCAGCGCCGAGCAGACCGTGCTCGATCGGCTGGTGGCGAACATCAAGGAACAGGGCCCGCTCTCGGGCTTCCGCGCGCAGGCGCCCCTCGCCGCCGCCGAGGAAGTGACCGGCCACATCGCTCCGGCCTATCCGCTCTTCCGGGCCTACACCGAGATGGCCGCCGGCTGGGTTGGCTATGCGGAGAAGCCGGCCGTCGTCGTTCGCTGGGTCCAGGTCGGCCTGGGGGCGTTGACTGCCCTGCTCTATTTCCTCCTGGCCCGGCATGCGTTCGCCAGCGTCGTGGTCGGTCTGCTCGCGGGATTGGGCACGGCCCTGCATCCCTTCTGGGTGATCAACGTCGCCGAGATGCAGGACGGCGTGCTCGCCACCTTCTTCATTGCCCTGGCTCTCTACCTGGCGGTGCGAGCAGGACTCAAGGCCGGGGCCCTCACCAGCCTGCTGCTGGGCCTGGCCCTGGCACTCTGCTGCCTGACCCGCGGCAGCCTGATGCCGTTCAGCATCGTCGTGCTCCTCTGGTTCATGTGGCGGTCGAGGTCGCTGGCCCAGGGCTGGCTCTGTGCCCTGGTGGCCTTCTTCGGATTCTTGAGCGGGTTGTCGACCTGGTTGGTCCGCGACTTCCAGGAGTTGGGAGCCCCCGTGCCGGTCGTAACCACGACCTGGTGGCATGTGTGGGTTGGCAACAACCCGCAGACGACGGGCGGGCCGGCCACGCCGGAGATGCTCGCCTTGCTGGCCGACCGGCAGGCCGACCTGGCCCAGACGCCGCAGGCACAGCGTTATGCCAAGCTGGCCGATCTGGTGAAGCACGAAGTGCTGGAGGAACCGAGCCAGACGCTGGTGCGGCGCGGCCGGGCGGCACTCTACTTCCTCTTCGGCACCAAGAACCCCAATCGCAACACGATCCTGGACAAGGCCGGCGGACCGGAGATCGAGCCCTGGGTGAAGAACACCCTCATGGGCGTGCTGGTGGGGCTGTTGCCACTGGCCATCCTGGGCTGGCGTTGGTCGTATGGTTGGAAGCGTGCCTCCGCGCCGCTGGCCCTGGCCGTCTACTGGCTGCCCTTGCCCTTCCTGCTGACCCATGCCGAGCACCTGCACGGTCCGCGGCTGCCGCTCGACGGGGTGCTGATCTGCCTGGCCGCTCTGGCCGTGGCCTGCCTGACGCCAGGCATCGGCGGCCCGCTCCTGCGCGGCGAGGACGCCCTCCCGCCCGCCGACCCGCCCTCGGAGTAACGCCGGACCCGGCCCTTCCCTATTCTCGGTAGTCGCAAGCTTCAGCTTGCGCGACGGCAGCCCACCCGCAGGCGACTGCGCGGGTCCGCGGCGGGTTGGGGATGACGGTCCACAACCGACGTCGCGGGGGGGTGGCTGGCTTGCTATCGTGGGTGGGTATCGCCGCTGGGCCTAGTGGTTCGGGGTGCGCGCGGACCTGGGCATGAATGGCCTTCGCGTTCGGCGCCTGACTCCTGGCCTCGCCGTGATGGCATCCCCTCGTTGACGCTGCGAACTGAACGCTGCACGGCCCATCTGGAGCCCGTGGCGCCTCGTCAGGAATCTCTGGAGGTCTCGTAGCAATGCCTGGCGAGTGCGTGGAACGACCTGGCGAACGCCTGGCGCTGCGCGAAACCCCCTCTGGAGACCTCGTGGCAAAGCGTGGCGAGTGCGTGGCGGAGCCTGGCGCGGCCCTGGATGGGCCTTCAGAAGCGTCTCCCAAGCGTCCGGCTCGTCGGAGGTCCCTGCCGATGTGGCAGGTGGGGATCAGTCGATCCTTGGAAAGAGGGGCGGGATCTTGCCCTTTTCGTCCACGGCCACGGTGAGGCGGATGGGGCGGTCGGGCGGTAGCGACGTCCCGGCGTCGGTGTAGCGGACGGATTCCCAGGAGGTCTCGAAGTCGAAGCTGCCGTAAATCCGTTGGGCGGCTCGGGGCAGGAAGGGCTTGAGGTAGATCGCGGCCCGCCGGAGCGCCTCGACCATGTGCCGTAAGACAGAGCCGGCCTTGGCCTTGTCGCTCTTGACAAGCTTCCAGGGTTCGTAGCGGTCGGCGATGCGGTTGGCGGGATCGAGGTTCTGCCGCCAGATCGCTTCGAGGGCCAGGTGATAGTCGCAGGTTTCGACATGGCTGGCCACGCTTGCCGCCAGGCTCGCGGGGTCCGGCCCTTCCGGCGGCTCCACGGCGGCAGCGGCGTCAATGGCCGGCAGCTCCCCGCCGTAATTCTTCAGCAGCAACGTCGCCACCCGGCTGAAGAGGTTGCCCAGGTTGTTCGCCAGATCGGAGTTGTAGACTTCCGCGAAACGCTGCCAACTGAACTCGCCGTCGCCTGGGAACGGACACTCGCGCATGAAGAAGAAACGGAAGCCCTCGGAACTGAACTTCGTGATGAGGTCCATGGGCTCGGTGACGTTGCCGAGCGTCTTGCTCTCCTTGACCAGCTCCCCCGTGCGGTCGTCCCGGCGTTGCACGAAGCCATGGCCAAAGACCTTGTGCGGCAGCGGCAGCTCGGCCGCCATGAGCATGGCCGGCCAGAGGGCACAATGGAAGCGCGTGATATCCTTGCCGATGAAGTGAACGTCGGCAGGCCACCAGCGGGCCCACTGGGTCTCGTCGTGGCCAAAGCCGATGGCAGTCATGTAGTTGAGCAGGGCGTCGAACCAGACGTAGATGGTGAACTCTTCGTCGAAGGGGATGCGGATGCCCCATTGCTCGCCGTGGCGGGAGATCAGCGTGTCTTGCAGTCCGCTTTGGACGAAGTTGACGACTTCATTGTGCCGGCTTTGGGGCTGGATGAACTCGGGGTGGGCGGCATAGTGGGCCAGCAGCCGGTCCTGGAACTTCGAGAAGGCGAAGTAGTAACCCGGCTCGGAGCGGCGGACCGGCGCTCGGCGATGCGTGGGACATTGGCCGTCGACCAGGTCCTTGTCCGTCTTGAAGGCCTCGCAGCCCTCGCAGTAGAGTCCTTCGTAGGTGCCCTTGTAGATGAAGCCGTTGTCGAAGACCCGCTGGATGAAGCGGCGGCAGCCTTCGTGGTGGCGGGACTCGCTGGTCTGGATGAAGTCGTCGTGGCTGATGTCGAGCGCGGCCCAGACTTCCTGGAACTGGCTGGCCATGTCGTCGCAGTAGGCCTTGGTATCTTGGCCCAGTTCGGCGGCCCGCTTGGCCACCTTGATCGTGTTCTCGTCGTTGCCAATGAGGAAGTAGACGTCGAAGCCGGCCATGCGGCGGTAGCGGGCCTGCACATCCGCGCCGATCTTCTCGAAGGCGTGGCCAATGTGCGGCCGGGCGTTCGGATAGTCGATCGCGGTCGTCAGGAAGAACTTGGGTCGTGCCGTCATCCGTGCCCCTTCGCCTTGAGTCCGGGCGGGATCGGACCTGGGCTCCCGCCGCTACGGCGTGATTTTACAGTGATTCGCCGACGCCGGCTGGGGTTCGGGGCGAAGCGGCGGCCCAGGCGACCCCAGGCGGGAACGAAGACACCCCGCTGCCGGCTCGCCTCCACCGCGCGGGGAGGACATCGAACCAACAGCGGGGCGTCACGAGGACGGGGGACTTTAGCGGCCGTACCAGTAGCTCGGAGGAGCCATCACCTGGGCGCCGCCACCGTAGTAGCCGATCTGACCGGCGGGCTGAGCGAACGGGCCGCCGCCCTGGACCCCCCCTTGGAACGCCCCATAAGGAGGGATCGAATAGCCCGTGTTAGCCTGCTGGGGGAACGCGCTCCACCAGGGCTGGCCATAAGGGGCCGAGCACTCGCAGTAGACCTTGAACCGCGGTGCGAAGACCGGCACGCGGAGCATCGGCACGCTGATGCAGGGGCGATACACGTCGCCGCAGAACGGCCCCTTGCAGTCGCCTGCCTGGGCGGAACTGGCCAGGAAGCCGCCGGCGACGAGCGCGAGCAGGCTGGCGAACACCATCCGTTTCATGGAATGCATCCTTTCAAGGGAGACCAACTCGGGACGAAGCCTACCCTCGAACATGCCCCACGGCTCGCCCCGGGACCAGGAGATTTGCTACCGATCGGCAGTAACGGCGGCGCCGGTTCGCGGCCCGTTCCGCACATTCACCCGCTCCGCCGCAGCCCGCAGCGCTCGAAGCCGAAGAGGCACTCGTGCCGAAGAAACGGTACTTTTGGCTCAAGTCGCCGGGAGAGACGGCAGAGGCGCATTGCCGCCGAATGTCAGCCGGACCCGCAGCCGCTCCCAGGCGGCCAGGTTCAGCTCCACCTCCGTCGACGAAACGGGCAACGTCTGCTGGGTTGTCCCAAGCTCGTTGACCACGGTCGCCGTCGCCACGGACCGGCAGCAGCGCAGCCGCGTCTGGACTGCGGCCCCACGCACTTCAGCCAGGTGCAAGTCCAGGCTGCCCGGCTCCACTTCCGACCCGGAGGGCTGCGTCACATCCATGAGCCACACGTTGACCGCTTCCAGATCGAACAACCAACCCGTGGGCCCGGAGCGAGGCGGACCCGCCGCCACTTCAACCACGGGCGCCGGGGCCAGCACGTCGGCCGCCGCCATCACCAGGTCGTCAGGTTCAAGCGCCACCGTCAGGTCGAAGGTCCGCCGCGTCTCGCCGGGTGCGATCAAGATCACATCCAGCATCCGCTCGCCGACCCGCTGATGGTAGGCCAGCCCGCGGGTCAAGAGGCCGGTCCGCCCGGCCGAGCTGTGCAGTTCCAGGCCGAGTGGCGACTCGATCCGCGCCGCCCCGGACGCTTCCAAGAGCCAGCCCGTGGGTCGAGCCAACAGGGCGGTCGGATCACTCCAGGCCCAACGGCAGCCAAAGTAATCCTGCCAGGCATAGCCCGACGGCA
>CALLZJ010000257.1 GCA_937858435.1 uncultured bacterium | reverse complement strand
TTCCATTCGATCTTGAGCACGGGGAGGAAGCGGACGGCAGGCCGGGCCAGTCCCCAGTCAGCAAGGGCCCCAACGAGTGTGGCCAACGCCATCAGCCAGACCAGGGCATACCAGGTTGTCCGCCGGGTCCACTGGAGCGCCACCAGGTCGCCCTTGCCCGGCAACACCTTGATCGGACCTTCGATGTGCTCCTTCAGCCCTGCTGCCAACACGGGCGCTGCTCCCTCTCCGGCAACCAGGCCTTCCACGGGATATGCCATGACGCTGTGCAGGAGCAGGAGGAACACCAGGACGCCGGCGAGCCCGAGCAGGGCCACGCTGCGATGGGGCAGCAGGCGATCGGGCCATGGGCCGAGCGGCTCAAGCTGGTGGGGCGGGGCAAAGCGGAGGAACAGCATGGCCAAGGCAAGGACGAAGCCGACGAGGACAAGGAGAAAGAAGACGATCATGAGGCCCGAGGCTCCGACCAGGCTCACCTCGCCGACCACGTTTGGCCCACTGACTGTGCCGAAAGCGATGCTCATGCCGCTCTGCTGCATCATGAGCGAACTGCCGCTGGTGATCGCGATCCAGGGCATGAACATGAGCAGGAAGATGAGGACGAACCCCACAGGTGCGACCCAGGGCAGCCATGGGAAGCCATGCGCGGCCGTGATCGTGGGCCGAGCAGCGGGCCGGGACGAAGGTGCCGAACTGGGTGCCGACGAACGCCCCATGGAGACGTAGGGCTGGGTCTCCATGAGCGGGTCGGCCGGCGAACTCGGTGCGGCCGGCGGCGCGGGGGCCGGCGTGGGCGGGATCGGCACGGTGAAGGGGCCGCCGCACTCAGGACAGTTCGTGGTCTGCCCCGCCAGGCCCCTGGCGATCTCGACCACCTTCGTGCAATGCGGACAATTCAGCTTGAACATGGGGCGAGTCCTTCGGGGGTCAAGGCAAGGGCCGCAAGTCTTCGAGGTCCTGAGGCCGGCCGGCGGCGCTGAAGCCGCGCCACGGCCCAACCGCCGACCAGCAAGCTTTCAACTCGGTGGTCGCCGAGCAACATCAGGAACTCTCCCAAGTCGGCCGGAAGCGGCGGCACCATAGTTCAACCGTCTCAGCCATTCGACGTGGGCTTCTACCGCTTTACTTGTCATCGATCTCCGCCAATGCCTTGAAGGGTGTGCCTTCGACATACTCCAAGAACGCCCCGCCGCCGGTGGAGACATGCTTCATCTTGGTGTCGAGGCCAAACGCTTCGACGGCCTCAGCCGTTTCCCCGCCGCCGACGATGGTAGTGGCTTGCGAGTTGGCCATCGCCTCGGCTATCGCCCGGGTTCCGCGACTGAAGGGCTCGTCCTCGAACTTGCCCACGGGGCCATTCCACACCACGGTGCCAGCCTGCGCAATGGCCGCGGTGTACTGGGCGATGGTCTTCGGTCCGATGTCCAGGCCGAACCATCCCTCGGGAATGTCGCCTTCCACCACTTGAGTCTTGGCCGTGGCTTCGGGCTTGTCCGCGATCAGATGGTCCATGGGCAGGACGATCTTCTTGCCGCCCAGGGCTAACAGTTCCTTCGCCAAGTCGAGCTTGTCCTTTTCCGCCTTGGAGGCGCCGATGCTTCGGCCCTGGGCCAAGAGAAACGTGTAGGACATGGCTCCGCCGATGAGAAGCTGGTCGACGAGGCCGAGCATCTTCTTGATGAAGCCCATTTTGTCCGAGACCTTGGCCCCGCCCATGACGCCGATGAGCGGCCGGCGCGGTTTGGAGAGCAAGGTGCCGAGGACCTCCAGCTCCTTGGCGACCAGGAAACCGACCACGCGCGGCTTGCCCTTCATGGCCGCGGGCACGGCATACATCGAGGCATCGGTCCGGTGGCAGGTGCCGAAGGCGTCGTTCACGTAGACGTCGCCCAGAGCGGCAATCTGCTGGGCAAAGGCCGGATCGCCCTTTTGCTCGCCCGGATGGAAGCGGAGGTTTTCCAGCAGCACGACGTTGCCGGGCTTCAACACCGCCACGGCGAATTCCACGCTGCTGCCGATCACTTCGTTCGTCTTGCTCAGTGGCACTTGAAAGGCGGGCGTCGCCTCCTGAAGCAGCTCCTTCAGGCGCCCGGCGACGGCGTTCATGGTGATCACGTAGTCCTTGGTGAGGTCGCCCGTGGGCCGGCCCAGGTGGCTCATGACGATGGCCCCGGCCCCGGCTTCGAGCACGTACTGGATGGTCGGCACGGCAGCGCGAATGCGGCGATCATTCGTGATGTTGCCCTTCTTGTCGAGCGGGACGTTGAAGTCGACGCGAATGAGCACCTTCTTGCCGGCCAGGTTCGTCAGGTCACGCAAGGTCTTCTTCATCGCTCAAATCCCTGAGGTTTCCAGGCGTTCCAGGACCGTCTGGCGGAGATGGGCCAGGAACTCGTTGCAGGTCTGGCCCGTGAAGTTTTTGATCGCCTTCTTCACCGCCAGGTTGTTTTCGTTGATGCACGAGTAGAGGGCGCTACCGCCCCGCCAAGAGCCATCCTCCTCCACGAGCCGCAGCGTGATCGGCATGCAAGCATAGGCCAATTCACCAGCCGCTTTCGGCTCTCGTGCCAGCAGGCCAGGGATCAGTTCCGCGAACCAATCCTCATCCAACTCCGGTTGCTCGCCGACGACCTCTCGGTACTTGGCGAGCCCGACGCTGGCATCGCGGTGGGACATGGGTAGGGCCCTGACGCGCCCCGGAGGCCCCGGGGCGCGGACCGCCGCTGGTGTTACAGCATGCCGCCGACTTTGATCACCAGGTCGGCGGTGCGGCAGCTATAGCCCCATTCGTTGTCGTACCAGCCGCACACCTTGGCCAGGTTGCCCTTGCCCTTGGGCACGACCATGGTGCTCTTGGCATCGAGGATGCACGAGTGAGGATCGTGGATGATGTCGGTCGAGACGATCGGGTCTTCGGTGTAGCGGAGCACGCCCTTGAGTGCCCCGGCCGCCGCCGCCTTGAAGGCCGCATTGATCTCATCCACGGTCGCTTCCTTCTTTAATTCCACGCTCAGGTCGGTGAGGCTGCCGTTCGCCACGGGCACCCGCACGGCGAAGCCGTCGAGCTTGCCTTCCAGGTCGGGGATGACTTTGCCAATGGCCTTGGCCGCCCCGGTGCTGCTGGGAATGATGTTGATCGCCGCCGCCCGGGCTCGCCGCAGGTCGGAGTGGACCAGGTCGGCCACGCGCTGATCGTTGGTGTAGGCATGGATCGTCGTCATCATGCCCTTGACGATGCCGAACTGTTCGTGCAGCACCTTGACCATGGGCGCCAGGCAGTTCGTGGTGCACGAGGCGTTGGAGATGTAGGTGTGCTCTTTCTTGATGAGCTGATCGTTGACGCCGAAGACGACGGTCAGGTCTTCATCCTTGGCCGGGGCGGAGATGATGACCTTCTTGGCCCCGCCGCCAGTAACGTGGTCAGCGAAGCCGGAGGTGCTGCCCTTCTTGCCCCCGCCGTGCTTCTCGGTGAAGAAGCCTGTCGATTCGATGACCACGTCCACGCCGAGGTCCTTCCAGGGCAGCTTGCCGGGCTCCCGCTCCGATAGCACCTTAACGGGCTGGCCAGCAACGATCAGGTTCCCGTCCTTGACTTCGACACTGTGGCCGAAGCGGCCATGCACGCTGTCGTACTTGAGCAAATGGGCCAGGTGACCCGGGTCGGAAAGGTCGTTGACGGCGATGACCTGGAAGTCCTTCGGCTGCTCTGCCATCACGCGGTAGACCATGCGGCCGATGCGACCAAAACCGTTGATGCCGACGCGAATGGGCATGGGAGTCTCTCCTGGCTGAAGGTTGACCGATGAGGCCAATATATGCGGTCCGCCAGGAGCGGCAGCCGGACGGGACGCCTGCTGCCTCCACTCTTCCGGCCATCACCCAGACTTGGCAATCTGGTAGGACTGGCTGTTAACCTGGGTAGAGTCTTCCGCATTTGCTCAAGTTTCCTGCTGCACAAGCCGATCTCGACTCGAAGGGAAGGATCAGCTTGCTTGAGAGGGAAGCAGCGCCATGCGCGGTCGGCCGTGGACTTGGATGGCGCTGCTGTTGTGGCTGGGCGCCAGCGGTCCGCTCCTTGCTCAGCAGGAGCCGGTCGACTACGCTCGTAAGCGCGGTTTCTACGTGCCCTTCTCGCTGCGGCCCGAAGACATCGGCCGCATCCGCGAAGTCCAGCTCTACGTTTCCGAGAATCAGGGTCGGGCTTGGCGGCTCTACCGCTCGGTCGGACCCAGTGAGACACGCTTCCCCTTCTCCGCGGATCGGGACGGCGAGTATTGGTTCATCATTCGCACTCTCGATACTGCCGACCAATACTACCCAGCCACGATCGACGGCCAGCCGCCGGGTCTGCGGGTCATCATCGACACCACGCCCCCCACGGTCTTGCTCCAGCCGCTGCCTTCGAGCCAGGATCAGATCGGCGTCCAATGGGACATCCGTGACGAGAACCTCGATCCGGCGAGCATGACGCTGGAATATCGCAGTGCCGTCGGCGATTGGCAGCCGGTGGCCATCGATCCCCAGCCCGTGGGTCGCAAGTACTGGACGCCCATTGGCCGTGCGCCTTTCGACGTCCGCCTTCGAGCTCAGGATCGGGCGCGCAACTCGAACACCGGGTCGGCCACGATCGGCATGGGGGGCGTCCCGGCCGGCAGCGCCCTGCCCGACCGCCGCGACCCCTACCCGCCGGGCGGTTACCCGCCTCCAGGGGGTCACAGTCCGCCAGGCGGCTACGCCTCCGCGGGCGGCCCACCCGCCGTGCTCTACGTCAATAGCGTCGAACTGAATCTGAACTACCGCGTCGAGGAAGAAGGGCCGTCCGGCATCGAGAAGGTGGAACTGTACTACACCCGTGACGGCCGCACCTGGCAGCGGTACGGCGAGAACTCGACCAAGATGCCACCCTTCCGCGTCAAGCTGCCCAGCGAGGGCGTCTACGGCCTGACGCTGGTGGTCAAGAGCGGCGTGGGGCTCGGCGATCCGCCCCCCCGCATGGGCGATCAGCCCCAGATGTGGGTCGAGGTCGATCTCAAGTCGCCGGACGTTCGTCTCCTCGGAGCCGAGGCCAGCCGAGGCGGCGATCTGGCCACCCTCACCGTCACCTGGACCGCCACCGACAAGAACCTCGACGTCCAGCCCATCACCATCTCGTATGCCGAGCAGGCCGTCGGCCCCTGGACCCCGATCGCTCAGAATCTGGAGAACTCAGGCCGTTACGTCTGGACGGTCCCGGCCGGTTCGCCCCTTCGCTTTTTTTTCGGGTCGAAGCCCGCGACAAGGCCCGCAACGTCGGCGTCGCCGATACCAAGCAGCCCATCATCGTCGATCTCAAGCAGCCACGCGGCGTCCTGCTCGGCATCGACCCTGTCCCCTCGTCTGGCGGCACTTCTCCGCCCGGCTACTCGCCCATCAGTCCGCCGGATTGATCAGGGCAGGAATCCCGTTGATTGGGACCTTTCGTGAGGTCCGCTGGACGCCGTGCTGCTGGCGTTTATAATGCCAGTTCCAGCATGAGCGGGCTGTGTGACCGACTTGGTGTGCCGGCCTGCGTTGATGTCGCATTGAGGAGTGTCACAATGGCACATAAGAAGGGCCAAGGATCGACGCGCAATGGCCGCGATTCCAATTCCCAGCGGCTGGGGATCAAGCGGTACGCCGGCGAGTCTGTCACCACGGGCATGATCATCGTCCGCCAGCGCGGCACGCGCTACATTCCGGGCCGCAACGTCGGCCTGGGACGTGATCACACCTTGTTCGCCCTCGCCGACGGCGTCGTTCTGTTCGACAGCAACCGCCGCCGGGTCAATGTCGTGCCAAAGGTCTAGCGCGACGCAGCGCTGGTTGCCTCAAGGTGGAACGGCCCCGCCGCGGTATGGGGCCCCAGGAGGGGTGATCCTTGGGATCACCCTTTTTCTTTGTCCTGGCCAGGCCGCCAGGACGCCGTCGGAATCGGATGTGGGATGTTCGTCGATCGAGCCATAATCTTTGTCAAGGGCGGGGATGGCGGCCGGGGCATGGTCGGTTTCCACCGGGAGAAGTACGTCCCCCGCGGCGGGCCCGACGGCGGCGACGGGGGTGACGGCGGC
>CALLZJ010000256.1 GCA_937858435.1 uncultured bacterium | reverse complement strand
AGTGGCGAACTGGTCGCGGAACAGGAGGATCATGCCGATGCCGAACAGCACCAGGACCCAGATCCAGGAGCCCGGGACCAGGTGGGCCAGGGGTCGGCCTGGCGTCTTCCCCGGTTCGGACGGTTTGGGTTCGCGCGGTGCTGACGACATTGCTCTTCCTGAAGTCCTGCCCACAGGGCCACGGCCGCCGGCGCCCGGCGTCGATACCGCTCCCCTTCTCCGCTTCTCACCGAATTATACGGCGCGATCCGGCCGAGAGCGACCGGCGTGCCGCCTAAACCTGTAGCCACGGCGGCAATTGCCCCTTGGGCGGCAACTTTATCAGGTGGACGCTCTCGATGTCGGGGTGGTCACGGACTTCGGCCAGCGCCGCCTCGGAGGGAAGACTGTCCAGGTTGAGCACGGCAATGGCCAGCCCACCCGGCATGGCCCGCCCCACCGCCATCTGGGCGATGTTCACCTCGTGCCTGCCGAAAACCGTGCCAATGAAGCCGATCAGCCCGGGCCGATCCCGATGCGAAAAGAGCAGCATGATGCCGTCCAGGTAGGCATCGAGCCGGAAGTCGCCGAAGTGGACGAGGCGCAGGTATTCGCTGCCAAAGAGCGTGGCAGCGACGGCATGCATCCCCTGGTCGGAGCGTACCTCGGCCCGAACCAGGGAGTTGAAGTCGGACCGGGCTGCACTCGTGAAGGTCTCCAGCTCGATGCCCCTTTCCCGGGCCAAGAGGTCGGCGTTCACGAGGTTGACAGGCTCGGACAGCCAGGGTTCCAGCAGGCCCACGAGGAAGGCCGAGGTGAGGAGCGGCGTTGACCGGCTGGCCACTTCGCCCCGGTAGGACAGCCGGACGTGCCGGAGCGACGCCGACGCCAGTTGCGAGATGAGCAGCCCCAGGCGGTAGGTCATGTCCAGGGTGGCACGTAAGTCGAGCAGTTCCCGGCGGTCGACGGCGGCCATGTTGACCGCGGACTGCACCTGCCCCCGGGTCAGGAAGTCGATGAGCAGTTGGGCCGCCTCCAGGGCCACGCCGCGCTGGGCCTCCGTGGTCGAGGCGCCAAGGTGGGGCGTGCACACCACGTTGGGCTGGTGGAGCAGTGGATGGTCGGGCGGCGGGGGTTCTTGCTCGAAGACGTCGATCCCGGCCCCGGCGAGGTGGCCCGACTGCAGCGCCGCGACCAGGGCCGTTTCGTCGACCAGGCCGCCCCGGGCACAGTTGATCAGCCGAGCGCCGCGTTTCATGCGAGCGAGTTCGGCGGCTCCAAGGAAGTGGCGGGTCTGCTCCGTGAGCGGGACGTGGAGCGTAACGAAATCGCTTGCTTCCAGCACCTGGCCCACGTCGCCAGCCGGTTCGACCCCCAGGGCGGCAATCCGGTCGGCCGCCAGCATCGGGTCGAAGCCGAGTACCTTCATGTCCATGGCGAGGGCGCGCTTGGCGACTTCGCGGCCGATGCGTCCGAGGCCAATGATGCCCAGGGTCTTGCCCGCCAGTTGCACGCCGACGAACTTGCCGCGCTCCCACTTGCCGGCATGGAGGCTCGCGTCGGCGGCGGGTGTATGCCGAGCCAGGGCGTAGAGCAACGCCACCGTCTGCTCCGCGGTGCTGAGCGTGTTGCCTCCCGGCGTGTTCATGACGACGATGCCCTTGCGGGTCGCGGCGGCCACGTCGATGTTGTCCACGCCGACGCCGGCCCGCACGATCGCCCGCAAGCGTCCGGGCTGCTCCAGCAGGCCTGCCGTCACCCGGGTGCCGCTGCGGACGATGAGCCCCTCGCTCCCCCGGATCGCCTCCGCCAGTTCCTCCCCTTTCAGGCCGGGCCGCACGTCGAGGTCCAGCCCCGCGGCCCGGAGCATGTCCAGCCCTTCGACTTCCAGCGGATCACTGATGAAAACACGCGGCATACGGGGACCCTGCATCCTTGGAACGAACGACGCCTACGGACGCTTCTTCTGGCTCTCTTCCCATTCCTTGATGTACTTCTCCGGGTTGGCGTTGAACTCATCCCGGCAGCCGGTGCAGCAGACGTAGAAGGTCCGGTCCTGGTGGGATACGGTCATCGTGCCCAGGCCGCCCGAGACGATGCAGACGGGCTTCTGATTGGCGGGCTTGCCAGCCAGGGACTCGCCTTCGCGCTGGGCGGCGACCTGGAAGTCGCGGACGAATTGGGTTCGCCCCGCCGGCCGGCGTTCGAGTCGCAGGACATAGCGGATTTCGCCCACGAAGTTGAGCGTGAGCCGTTGGGTCTCCTTGCTCCCCTCGTCCTCGCGTTCGACCACGAGGGTCCGGCCATTCTCGGAAAGCAGCCCCACGAAGACGACGGGGTCGGCGTTGGCATCGGCCGGGAGCATCTTGAGTTCGAACAAGTCGGAGCCGGCCCGCCAGCGCAGCTCGGCACCGCGGAAGCGCTGGCCGTCGGTGATCGTGCCTTCGAGCCAGGCGTCGTTGTCCCGGAATCGCCAGGTCCAGGCGTGGGTTTCCTTCCAAGGCCTACCCCGGCTGGCGGGGACCATTTCCCCGCTGGCCCGCCACGAGCCGATCAGTTCGTTGAACGGGTGCAGGGCCTGGCGTGGAGTCCGGGGTTCGTCCCCACTGCCGACGAGGCCCAGGAGGGCTCCCAGGGAGCCGACCAGCAGAGCGCTAAGCATGGGTCACCTCCACGAGCAAGAAGCGGAGGGCAAAGGAAAAGGGCCACAGCCTAACAACCTGGCTTGGCCCTTGAGCCCGTTTCATGGGGAAGGCTGAGGCGGGCGACCCCGATGCTGCCTTCCCGACCAAGTGGAGGTGAGGGGATTTGAACCCCTGACCTCTTGAATGCCATTCAAGCGCTCTCCCAGCTGAGCTACACCCCCTTGGTACATCATTTTTAGCGACGGCAGCCCTTGCGGTCAATGACAGCCCTCGCCCCTCTGCCCCTTCTTGCCTTGGTGTGTAGCCTCGTGGCCCGGCTTCACGCCCGACGGTCATGGGACACCGAGCCCGTGGGGCGGGTTCACACCCGGGGCCGACTGCCGGGCAGCCTGCTATAGAACAAGCAGGGTGTGGCGGCTTGAATGGGGCTCGGCTTCCGAAGAGGGCTTGGGCATGAAGCAGCAGGTACGGCGGGGGGGGGGGGGGGGGAGGCGCGGGGGGGGGGGC
>CALLZJ010000255.1 GCA_937858435.1 uncultured bacterium | reverse complement strand
GAAAGGGAACACGCTGAAGCTTGGGATCGAACGGGGCGGCCAGGAGGAGGACATCATGAAAGGGCAGGGCGGCTCAGTGGCCAACGTGCTCTCCGTGGCCCTGCGGCTCTATGCTATTGCCACCCTGGACCCGCGGAGCCACCGCCGCTTTCTGGTGCTGGATGAACCCGACTGCTGGCTTCGTCCCGATCTGGTGCCCCGGCTCGTCCGCATCGTCAAGGAAGCCGCCCAACGGCTGGGCTTCCAGGTGCTCCTCATCAGCCATCATGACGTGGACCTGTTCTCCGCGGCCGCGGATCGGGTCTATCGCCTCACGCCGACGGCCACCGGGGCCAGCGTCACGGGGCGGGATCGCTGAGCACCGGTCCGCCGCGAATTCCCCTCTCGCATGGCCGACGCGCATTCGCTATCATCGAACCACCAGTTGGATGGAGGCTAGGAACGTCGCCGCGGTCCTAGGCCCATGAGTTCCCCCCGAGTCCAGCACGAAGGACCACCTCCATGGATCCGAGTACCCTGCCTCCCGGGATCGCCCGGCAGTTTCAGATCTATAGCCAGGGGCTGGCCGGCACGCTGCCGACAGTCCCGCTCGATCCCGTCCAGCTCGACTGGCAAGCGAAGAACAAGCTGAAGCCCGAGGCCTACGACTACGTGGCGGGCGGCGCTGCCAACGAAGTCACCATCGCCACCAATCGGGCCGCCTTCGATTGCTGGCGCATCGTGCCCCGCATGCTCCGTGACGTGACGCGCCGCAGCCTCAAGACCAAGCTGCTGGGGCAGCACCTGTCGGCTCCGGTACTGACGGCCCGGATCGGCGTGTTGGGCATCGTCCATCCCGACGGGGAAGTGGCCGCGGCCAAGGCGGCTGCGAGTCTGGGCCTGACCTTCATCCTCAGCTCGGCCTCATCCAAGCCCATGGAGGAAGTCGCGGCGGCGGTCGGCGACGCGCCCCGCTGGTTCCAGCTTTACTGGAGCAAGGAGCCCGAGATCGCCCAGAGTTTCGTCGAACGGGCCGAGCGGTCCGGCTACTCCGCCATCGTCGTGACCTTAGACACCATGATGCTCGGCTGGCGGCACCGCGATCTCGACCGGGCCTACCTCCCCCTCCTGCGGGGCGCCGGCGGGGCCAACTACTTCACCGATCCGGCTTTCAATCGCAAGCTCGGCCAGCCGATCGCCGCCGACCCGCAGGCGGCGATTCGCTACTTCCTCAGCATCTTCGGCCACGTCGGCTATACCTGGAACGATCTGAGTTTCCTGCGCCGCCACACCCGCCTGCCCATCCTGGTCAAGGGCGTCCTCCACAAGGAAGATGCCCGGCTTGCCGTCGAGCATGGGGTTGACGGCATCATCGTGTCCAACCACGGCGGCCGGCAGGTCGATGGCAGCATTGCCGCTCTGGAGGCTTTGCCCAAGGTCGTGGAAATGGTCAATGGTCGCGTGCCCGTCTTGTTCGATAGCGGCATCCGCACCGGTGCCGATGCGATCAAGGCCCTGGCCCTGGGGGCCAAGGCGGTGCTCTATGGTCGACCCTGGGTCTATGGCTTGGGGCTGGCCGGGGAGGCTGGGGCCCGGGAAGTGCTCGCCAACTTCCTGGCCGACCTGGACGTGACGCTGGGACTGGCCGGCCATGTCTCGCCGGACGATCTCAACTCCGCCGACCTGGTCCACGAGTGCAAGCTGCGCTAACGCGGAGCGGCGGCTTCCGGGCCGGGGTCATCCATGGCGAATGCAGTATCAGACAACCCGGCAGCCTGGCAGCGCGGTTTGCTGGCCGTGCTGCTCGTGGTCGGTATCGTCGCCACCGGCTGGCTTTGGCGCTCCTCGCCTTGGCCCACGGCCGTCGAGCAAAAGGAAATTCGCTACCGCGCGCTGTCCTTATTGGCTGGGGCGGAGTGGGATCGGGTCGAAGTCGAGGACAGGCTGGTACAGGCCGGGCCTCGGGGCGGCACGCTCACCTTCGCCTCGCTCCCCCTGGGACGTGTCCGGCAGATTGAGTTGGAAATCACGCCTCGGGCACCACTGACGGCCAAGAGTTGCACCCTCTTCTTCGCCACGGGTCGGCTCTGGGACAATTACCTCGAAGACCCTAGCCAGATCATTCTCCGGCGCGGCGTCCGACCGACCGTGACGGAGATCGGTTCTCGCTGGCGTCTGGTCTGGAACCTGCCCCGGGCGGCCTTGTGGTTGCGCCTCGACCTGCCCGCTGACGCGGAGTTTGAAGTCGAGCACGTGGTGCTCCGGGGCACCGTGGCCAGCGACGATGATGCACCCCTTTCCTTCCTACCGGAGACGCTCCGCCTCTTGGGCTGGGGACTCCTAACCGGGGGGCTCTGGCTGGGGCTGGTGCTTCTGTGGCCGGTTCTGCGGCCGACCGGCGGCTCGGTGCGTGGCCTGATCTTGGGCCTGGTCGCCGCGTCGGGTCTGGTCCTGGCCCTGACTCTGCCGCCGTTTCAGGCTCCGGACGAGAACCGGCACTGGCAGGCCGCCTTGGATCTCTATCGAGCCGAAGCTAGGAGCGAACGACCGCTCTACTTCCTCCCTGAGATCGTCGAGGCCTTGCCGCCTCGGTGGCTTGCCCATGTCCCCTTCGAGGTCGGCCCGCTCGGGAATCTGCCGAGAGAATCTCTTCGTGCCGAGGGGGTGAGCGTCGGCTATGGCAGCCGGCTGACCTACCCCGTCGTGGCCCTGGTCGCCTGGTGCTGGCCCCGAGTGGAGTCGGTCACGGAGGCGCTCGTCTTCTATTACATCTGCCGGCTGCTGTCGTTGGCCTTGGCTGTTGGGCTGCTGTGGCTCGGGCTCCGGCTCGGTTTGGTCGGCTTCACCCTCCTCCTGTTCTGGGCCACACCGTCCATGCTGCAGCAAAGCGTTGCCGTCACGAGCGACACGGTCGTGAACCTGGGCAGCCTTGCGACGGCGATGATGTTCGTGACGACCTGGCGGCAGCCGACGCTGGCTCGGCAGGTGGGCCTTTGGACCCTGGCCCTGGTCGTGACCGTGGCCAAGCCGCCGACCGCGCTCTTGCTCTTGCCCCTGGCCCTCTTGCCCTGGCGGCGTCTACCCTGGAAGCCTGTGCTCGTGCCGCTCCTTGTCGTCCTGGCCGGCCTGGCGGCCTGGGGGGCTCTGGAGCTGGGCGTCCGTCTGGTCATCCGCTCCGACCCGTTCCGTGAGGCCGAGGTGCTGAAGCAGTATGACCTGCTCAAGCAAGGGCCGGGGCTGAGCAACTTCGGCACGGCTCTCAGAGGGCTGCTGCCGCCCACCTGGACGAGTTGGGATGAATGGTACCACCACCATCAGCCGCTGGGTTGGCTCGATACCGACCTGCACCCCTGGCATCGATTCTTGATCTACCTGGGGCTCGGGTTCGGCCTGGTCTTCGATGGACTGGCCGGGGCACGCACTTTGCGGACCGCTCTCCGCACCCGTCCCCTGGCCGTGCTCGGGTTGGTGCTGCTCGGCCTTGCCCATGCCGTGGCTCTCGTCGTGGGCATCAGCCTGCTTTTGTTCCTGGCGAACACACCTGCGGGAGGAACCGGCTTCGTGGGCGTGCAGCATCGCTACTTCTTCCCGGCCGTCTTGATTCTGCTAATGCTGCCAGCGGCGCTCCGGCAGGCCGATGAGGTGAGCAACGATGGCCCCTCGGCCACGGATTCATCTGGCTGGGCTGCCGCACTCTGGGCCACGGCCGCGGGGGCGGTGCTCCTGTCGCTGCTGGCGGCACGGGTAGTTCTGTTGGCGCTAGACGTGGGGCGGCGGTACGGCCCGTAGGAAGGACGATCGGGGGCCTAGCGGCGGCGGCGGGCTGCGGCCCGCCGGCGGGAGACCGACTTGCGGACGGATGCGGGGCGAGGCTGACCGGCTGGTCGGGCCTTGGATTGCTGACGACCGTCGCGGTTTCGGCGGGCCGCCGCGCGGCCGGGGAGCGTGGTCCGTCCCCGGGCCGGGCGGAGGGGCAAGGTGAGGACAAACTCAGTCGGTTGCCCGGGCTCGCTGCGAACGTGGATCGTGCCGTCGTGGAGTTGGGCGATCCGCCACACCTTGGACAGTCCCATCCCCAGCCCCCGGCCAGCCTGGCGACCCGAGAAAAGCGGATCGAAGCAGCTTTCCAGGAGAGCCGGTGCCAGCCCTGAACCGGAGTCAGCGACCGTGATGGCGATCAGACCCTCGGCCGGCTCGGCGGCGCTGATGCGGACCCAGCCCGACTTCGGAGCGGCTTCGATGCCATTCTGGACCAGACAGGTCAGGGCGAGGTCGATGAGTTCGGCGTCGGCCAGCAGTCGTTGCCGCAGTCCCGGGCCAAGTTCCAGCGTGACCCCGCGCTCCCGGGCAAGCTCGGCGAGCTTGCGAACGACGTCCTTTGTCACCTGCTCGAGCCGGATGGCTTGAGCCTGCGGCTGAGGCGGCCGGGCATAGAGCATCACGTCGCGCAAAACGCGATGAATGCGCTGGCACTGGGCGACGATGCGGCGCAGCCCGGCGACCCGCTCCGGTGATTCCTCGTCCCGCAAGAGATGCTGAGCCTGCGCGGAGATGACCGCGAGCGGGTTGTTGATTTCATGACTGGCCCCGGCGGCGAACTCCGCGAGAGCGGCCAGCCGTTCACTGCGGCGTTCGGCTTCGGTCTGTCGGGCGACGGCGGCGAGCTGAGCGCGCAGGGCTTCGGCCTCGTCCTCCAGCGGTGTGGCCCAGGCCGGTTCAAGCCACGGGCCGCGGTCGGCGAGCGCCAGGCCTAGACGGAGCGAGTCGCGGAGCACACCTGCTGCTGCCGGGCTAAAGGGAGGTGGAGCCGGCAAGTTCGATCCTGGCGGGTGGACGGTGAGC
>CALLZJ010000254.1 GCA_937858435.1 uncultured bacterium | reverse complement strand
GCCAATCACCGCTCGGCGATTGCTGAATCGAAGCATCGTTGCAGAGCAAGCCAGCCCAAAGGAGCGGTCGCACCTGGTCCAGGCCCTCGGCCTCGATCGGCTCCCCTGCTTCCCGTTCGAGTCGGCCCTCCGGAATGTACCCCACGCCGGTCAGACGATAGACCTTGCCTTTGGTCCAGAGCCGAACGACCGTCATCTCATTCTTGGTCAAGGTGCCAGTCTTGTCGCTGCAGATGACGGTCGTACTCCCCAGCGTCTCGACGGCGGGCAAGAGGCGAATGATGGCACGCCGGGCGGCCATGCGGCGGACGCCGATCGCCAGGGCGATGGTGATGATGGCGGGCAGGCCTTCAGGGATGGCGGGAACAGCCAGCGTGATCGCCGCCAGCAAGGCGTCGATCCAGGAGAAGCCGCGAGCCAGCCCCACCACGAGAATGGCCGCCGCGACGATGAGGATCACCAGGGCCACGATGCGGCCGAAAGTCTCCATCGACTTCGTCAACGGGGTTTCGAGCGTGGGCGTTTCATGGAGCAAGGCGGAGATACGGCCCAGCTCAGTTGCCGCCCCCGTGGCCACGACCAGCCCCCGTCCCGTCCCGGCGGTGATGAGCGTGCCGCCAAAGGCCAGGCAGGTCCGGTCGCCGAGGTCGGTATCGGTTGCAACCGGGTCGACTCGCTTGGCCACCGGCACCGACTCGCCGGTCAGTGAGGATTCATTGGCATGGAGATTCCGGCTCTCCAAAAGGCGCAGGTCGGCCGGCACCTTGTCTCCCGCAGCCAGGAGCACCAGATCGCCGGGCACGAGTTGTTCCACAAGCAGTTCGACGACCTGACCCTGGCGTTCGACCATGCAGTGCTCTGGCACCATGGCTGAGAGCGATGCCACCGCCTTGCCCGCGCGGAACTCTTGGATGAAGCCAATGAGGGCATTGATGACCACGACGCCGAACACCACGGCACCGTCGGTCGGCTTGCCCATGGCGAGGGCCAAGACCGCTGAGCCGATGAGGACCAGAATGAGCGGGTTGTTGATTTGCCGCCACAGGATACGGAAGGGCGATTCGGTCTGGGCCCGGTGGACGACGTTCGGACCAAAGCGTTCGAGCCGGTCAGCGGCCTGCTCAGCCGTGAGCCCTTCCAGGCTGACGCCGAGTCGCGCCGCCACCTCGACGGGTGGCAGCGCATGCCAGGCAATGGGTGATTCGGAAGCTTCGGAGGCAGAGGCCGTGGCCGCCATGCGGGATGACTCGGACCAGCGGCCCCACGCTAACGCCCCGGGCGGCGGGCCGCAATGCCATAGCCGACGGCCGACGCCATGCCCCGGCGCATCGGCTGCTGTGTTATCGAAGAAGTGTCTTACGGACTTGCCGACCTAGAAGCGATAGGCGAAGCCCACGCCGGTGAAGAAGTCTTCGGACCGCTCGGACAGTCCGACGCCGGCCCGGATGTCGAGCTGGAAGTCTTCGGTGATCTTGTAGGTGAAGCCGCCGTTCAGGTAGTGCAGCGCGCCGAGGCCGGGCGGCAAGGCTCCCGCGGGAGCGATGACGAACCACTCGATGTAACTCCCGAGACGCTCCGTATGGGAGAAGCCGAACGTGAAGGAAGCCCCGAGGTTCATGAAACTATGCCCGAAGCCATCCACTGCCCGCCGCATGAGCAGGCTGCCGCCCGCGGTCCACACGTCCTCGATAATGTCCCACCCATAGAGCAGGTTGAGACCCGGTTGGATGCGGTTCTCCGTGAAGGCGTCGGCTCCAGTGGGCACCGTGCCTTCGATCTGCAAGGCTGCCTCAGGGAGAATCCCCCGCTGCTCTACCAGCCAGAGCTTGACCCCGAGATAGAGGTCCTCTGCCCCCGAGGCCCGGAACGAACCGAAGTTGTCGGCCGCCGAGACGGAGAGGAAGTTTTGAGCGATTCGCAGTTCGAACCAGTCTGCGAACATGCCGATGCGGAACAGCGCCTCCGGGAAGCTGTGAGCTCGGAAGGTGACGCCGCCCTGGCGATCGCGGGAATAGGTATAGCCCGATTCGAGCTGAATCCGTCCCCGCCCCACGGTCCGCGACGCCTCCGTGAAGTCGGGGCGGTCTGCCTGGAAGGCGATGGTGTCCTCGTCACGGTCTTCCGGTTCGGGCCCCCCGACCAACCACTTCAGTAGGGTCCGCGGCGGCCGACCGCACTCAACCGGAAACGCCATCGGACTCTGGTCCCCACGCGGCTCCGACCAGATGGGCGTGCCAGGAGTGGTCGCGGCCGCGGCCGGCCACGGCTGCACTGGTATCTGCCCTTTGGCCTCATGAGTCGAAAGCAAAGTCAACGCAGTGACCCAGGCGATGATCGAGAAGGACCGAACCATGGCACGCACTCCCGCAGGCATACGCTGTTTGGGCATGGTATCCCAATGTAGCTTTCGGCTTCGCAGGGAGACGGAATCCACCGAACATCCAGCCCCAAGCCCGACGCGCCCTTTGGGGAAATCTAGGCGGTTGACTCTGCGGCAGGTGGACGAGACTGGATTGAAAGCGGAGCCAAAGAGTCTTCGGAATCTGGGAGGTCCTTAGAATCCGCGGTGGCCGATCGCATCCGCGAGTTGGCCTAGGGCTCGCTCCAGGAGCGGGGCCGAGCAGGCGAAGTTGAGACGCTGGTGGCCGGTACCCTCCGTGCCAAAGTTCCGTCCATCCTCGAGGGCCAGCCCGGCATCCTCGATGAAGAAGCGCCGCAGTTCATCCGGTTCCAGTCCCCAGGCCCGGCAGTCCAGCCACGCCAGATAGGTCCCCTCGACAGCAGCGCAGCTCATCCCGGCCCCGTGCTCGTGGACAAACCGCGCGAGCCGATCCCGGTTCCGGAGCAGATGACCGAGCAGAGTCTCGAGCCAACCTTCGCCGTGGTTCAGGGCAGCTTCTGTTCCCGTAAGGCCGAAGAGGCCGGCCATCTTGGAGCCGGTCCGATTCTGGGCGTCGATGATTTGCCGTCGCAGCTCCCGGTTCGAAATGCCGAGCCAGGCATTTCCCAGCCCCGCCAGGCCAAAGGTCTTGCTGGCCGACATGCAGGTGATGGTGATCTCGCCAAGCTCAGGGCTGAGAGCGGCCAGGGGGCGATGCGGTTTGTTGCCGAGGACCAGATCGGCGTGAATCTCGTCCGACACGATCGTCACGCCACGCTCAAAGCAAAGCTGGCCCAGCGCGCGCAGCTCCGACTCCGACCAGACCCGGCTCACGGGATTGTGCGGAGAACACAAGAACAGCAGCCGCACCAGCGGCGTCAGGGCCCTGTCCAGGTGATCCAGGTCCATGGTCCAGACGCCGGACGTCTCACGCAGGGGGTTCCTTCGAGCCTCGCAGCCGCTGACCTCGATCGCATTGAAGAACGGACCGTAGACCGGGGGCTGAAGCACGACCGGGCTGCCGGCCGGGGCCAACGCCTGGACGGCCGCATGCAGAGCAGGCACGATCCCCGGGCTGAAGACGATCCAATCTCGCTCGACCCTCCAGCGATGTCGCCGAAGCAGCCACCCTTGGATGGCCTCAAACCACGAGTCGGGCACGTACGTATAGCCGTAAAAGGGGTGCTGGACCCGCTCCCGCAGGGCGCGAACGACCGCCTCGGGTGCCGGGAAGTCGCTGTCGGCCACCCACAGAGGAAGGAGGTCGTCACGGCCGAACAATCGGCCGAGCAGGTCCCATTTGACGCTGGCCGTTCCCCTGCGGTCCCATTCCGTGTCGAAAGCGCGATCGCTCATGATGTGCCTGACCGTCGACCCAGTTGGCGCGACTAGAACTGCTCCAGAAAGGCCAGGTCGTTCTGCCAGAAGAGGCGGATGTCGTTGATTCCGTGCAGGATCATGGTGATGCGCTGGATGCCGAGCCCGAAGGCAAAGCCCGTGTAGCGGGCCGGGTCATAGCCGCCATTGGCCAGCACGGTGGGGTGGACCATGCCCGCCCCCATGATCTCGAGCCAACCGGTGCCCTTCGTCAAGCGTTCGCTATCGGCATCGACCACGGGCCAGGAGACATCGACCTCGATGCTCGGCTCCGTGAAGGGGAAGTAGCTCGACCGGATGCGAATCTCCTTCTCGGCGCCGAACATCCGCCGGGCGAAGGCCAGGATCGTCCCCTTGAGGTCGGCCATGGTCACGTGGGTCCCAACGGCCAGCCCCTCCACCTGCTGGAACATGATCTCGCTGCGAGTAGTGATCTGTTCATAACGGTAGCACATGCCTGGGAGCACGACGCGGATCGGCTCGGGGCACAGTTCCCGCATGACGTGGATTTGACCGGGCGAGGTGTGGGTGCGCAGGATGACACCCGGCGTGGTCGTGTGGAAGGTGTCCCACAAGTCCCGGGCCGGGTGATGGGGCGGCATGTTGAGCAGTTCGAAGTTCGTCAGGTCGTCCTCGACCTCCCGGCTACGGTAAACCTGGAAGCCCATGTCGGCAAAGATGGCGAGGATGCGGCGCATGGTCTGCGTGGCCGGGTGCAGACGTCCCCGTGGTGCCGGCCGGCCAGGCAACGTGACATCAATTCGGTCTTCGCCCGGGCCGCGTTCGCGTCCCCGGCGGCGTCCGGAGGGGGCGCCCTCGGTCCCCGCAACCGCCAGTCGCTGCTTCAGTGCATTGCCCGCCTGGCCATAGGCCGGCCGTTCGGCAGCGGGCAGCTCACCCAGCCGCTTGATAGCCGCCGTCAAAGCCCCCGATTTGCCGAGATACTTGGCATTCCAGGCCCGCAGACCGGCGTCGTCGCCACAGGACTGCAGTTCTGCCAGTGCGGACGCTTCCAGGGTGTCGAGTGGGATCATGCCGTCCTGACGCTGCCAGGGCTGGATCGGTTCAGGGCTCGACCGGCGCAGAGCCCGCTGACGGGCCGAGCCTCCCTGGGCCAGCCTACGGATCGGACCTGAGAGGTTGAAGGGGGCAAAAAGGAAACTGGCGGCCTCCGCGAGGAGACCGCCAGTTCCGGATGAGTGAACGCCGGGCCGGCTAGGCCGTCATGCCCAACGTGAGGTTGTAGTTGCCCACGCTGCCGTTGAAGCCGTACACCCAGACAAAGACATTGAGGTTGGCTGGCAGCCGCCAGGTCACCTTCTGAGTGCCACCGGCCTGCAGCTTGGTCCCTTGACCGGTGCCCAGTTCGACCAGGTTCAAGGTGCCGGGGATCAGTACGAACATGCGCACTTGCAGCACGGCGGAGCCCGTGATGTCGATCTGGGCCGTGATGTCGGCCGTCGCCGTGGTCGTGAAGCGGAACCAGTCACGGTCGGTCGTCGAAGCGATGCGGAGATTCGGCACTTCGCGCGTCTCGGTGAGCGCTCCGAAGTTGAAAGCCTTGTCGGCCGTGTTGTTGGGCTCGAAGAGGAAGTCGGCGCTGCCGTCGCTGCCCACGCCGCCGCCACCCCCACCAGCGCCACCGTTCGGGTCGGGCCGACGCCGCTCCCCCCTCCACCGCCGCCGTTGCCACCGCCGCCACCATTCGGGGCCGTGTAGCCGTAGAAGGTTAGCGAGTAGCTCTCCCAGGTGCCCTCAAAGCCGCCGACGCGATCCTGAACGTTGACCGTCCAGTTGCCCTGGCTGCCTTCACCGAAATTACGCACCGAGGTGTACATCCAGGTGCTGGGCAGAGCCCGCGTCGTCACCAGCCCGAAGTCCTGCTCGAAGGTGACATGGTGAGACATGATCGACTGCGTACCGGACGGAGCCGTCACGGTGATCTGCAGGTCGCCGGCCCGGGGGTGCGTCGCATTGTGGGTAAGAGCGACGCGCTCGATGATCATATTGTTGGGGACATTGATCGTCGAAGTGATGCCGGTCGTGTTGAAGTCGGGGATGACCTGGTTCACATTGACCGTGTAGGCCACCTGCTGCTGCTGCGGAAGCAGCGTCCAAGTCTTGGCCAGGTTGACCGCCGCCAGGGCGTCGACCATGCCGAAGCCGTACTTGTAGTTGTGGTTGTAGCCGGCCTGATTGACCATCCAGCCAAAGTCGCCCTGATCGACCTTGCGCGCGGTCTTGGCGAGGATGGCCTGGACGTCGCGGTAGGTCAGATTGGGCCTGGCCTGGAGCATCAAGGCGATGACGCCCGAGACCACTGGTGCCGCGGAGGAAGTGCCGCCGAAGTCGCTGGTGAAGTCGAGCGAGCCGACCTGGTTGCCATTCTGGTCCATGTCGCCGGTGCCGCGAGTGGCCGTCGTCGTGATGCCGAGCGGACCGCCGTTGGACGGAGCGGCCAGGAAGATGTTTGAGCCCATCTGGCTGTAGGAGGCCCGCACCCCGTTGTTGCCGATGGAGGCCACGGTGATGGCACCGGGGTGGTTATTCGGGAACTGGAAGTTCGAATCGATGCCTTCGTCGCCGCTGTTGCCGCCAGCGAAGACGTGGATCGAACCCAGGCCGCCCCGCCCGGTGATGAGCGAGTTGTTCAGCGCATTGAACAGCAGCGGGCTGTTGGCATAGCTCAGACCGAACGGAGCCGAGCCCCAACTGTGGTTGTAGATGTGCACCGACTGGCTGCGGTAGACAACGGCATTGGCCAGGGACAGGGCCGTGATCGGCACGGCCACGGCACGCATGGAAGCGATTCGTGCGTTCGGCGCCACGCCCGTCACGCCGAAGCCATTGAAGCCGCGGGCCGCTGCCACGCCGCCCACAGCAGAGCCGTGCGAAGCACCGGGCCCGGGCGCGCCGAACGGCGTCGGGTTGTCGGTGGCCGCGAAGTCGGCACTATCAAGGAACGAGAAGTTCGGTTGCAGATCGGGGTGGCCCCAGTCGACGCCGTCGTCAACGATGCCGATCGTGACGCCGGTGCCGCGCACCTGGTCCCAGGCTTGGATAACGCGGGCGTCAATGCCCGGCTGACCGCCGCCCTGACCGGTGTTGAGCAGGTGCCACTGGCGATTGAAGAGCGGAGCATTCGGGAAAGCTTGCGACGTGAGCGGGTCCATGCGCGTGTCCTGGATATAGGACTGCACGGACGAGAGCATGTTGAGCCGGGAGATCATCTGCTCCTGCGTCAAGGAGCGTGGGAATTCCCAGACCACCTGATTGGGGCCAAAGCCAGCCTGACGCGCCCGGGCCCCGATGGCCGCGGCCAGGGTGATGCCATTCGAACCCGGCGCGAGTTGGACGAGGAAGAACGGCAGCGGTGCCGTCGGATCGCGCGGCATGTCGCGCCCGCTCACCACACCGGTGTAGGGCGAGAAACCCGTGCCGACATTGCCGCCGCCGCGCAGGATGCGGTCCTCGCGCCCGGAATCGGGCAGCAGCTCGAGCCGCAGCGCGGCCAGGCCGCCGGGCGGCAGCGCGAGCTCGAGGCGGTCGTGGGGGGCGTCCTTGCCGGGGAAAGTCACCGAGCGGTCGTCGCGCACGAGCGCATGCTCCGCGGGCACGGAGTTGGTGCCGTCCACCTTCCAGACGGCCTGCGGGTCCAGCGTGACCCAGCCGTCCGGGTGGCGCTCCAGCCACGCGCGGGAAGTGTCGCGCCACGCCTCGAAGGCCAGGCGTTGCGCGGCGTCCCTCCGCAGCCGCTTCGTCGCCTCGACGGTCAGCTCGGTGAGCTGGACGCCCAAGGCGTTGCGGCGCTGCTGGAGGTAGGGACTCCCGACCTCGATCTCCGGCGGGAAGGGATGGTCGTTGCCGATGCCGCGCAGCTCCGGCTCGGGGGTGTAGTGGTAGTCCGCGTACACGCCCCACTGCTGCACGTCGCCGAAGAAGGCGGCCAGCTCGTAGAAGTCGCGCGTCGTGAAGGGGTCGTACTTGTGGTCGTGGCACTCCGCGCAGGCCAGCGTGG
>CALLZJ010000253.1 GCA_937858435.1 uncultured bacterium | reverse complement strand
CTGGCTCGTGCGCCTGGCACCGATGGTCATGAGCACCTGCGTCGTGCTGATGATGGCCTGGCTGGCCAGCCAGTGGTGGGGCCGCGGCTTCGGCATGCTCAGCGGACTTGCCCTGGCCACCAGCTTCCAGTTCACGCGCTACGCCTGGCTGGCCGAGGAGGATACCATCCTCTGCGCGGTCATCACGGCCACGCTGGTCCTGTTCGCCCGGTTCGAGACCGTGGACCGGGAAGAGAATCCCAACCGCACCTTCTTCGGCTGGCGCTCCTGGTCCCTGCTGGCCTTCTTCGTCTGCTTCGGGTTGACCAACATGGCCAAGGGGCTGATCTTCGGGCCGCTCATGGCCGGCGTGCCCATGGCCGCCTTCATGCTCCTGCATTTTAAGTGGCGGCGCCTGCAGCGCTACTTGTGGCTCTGGGGCTTCGTCGCGGCGGCCATCGCCGCGGGGGCCTGGCCTGCCTTCATCTACTGGAAACATCCCGACGTGCTCGAGATGTGGATCTACGACTATGCCGGTCGACTCTACGACGGCTACATCGGCGAGCCCTGGTGGTACTACTTCGGCGTCTGGACCTGGGCCCTCGTTCCCTGGACGCCGGTCGCTGCCTATGGACTCTTCCTCACCTTCCGCCGGGCCCTCCAGCCCAATGCCCTGCCGGAGCGATTCCTGCTCTGCTGGGGCGTCGGCACGATCCTCTTCTTCTCCATTCCGGACGGCAAGCACCATCACTACATGATCCACACCCTGCCGCCGTGGGGCCTGATCACCGCGATCGGCGTGCTCAAGCTCCGCGATCACCTGGCGGCCTGGATGGCAACGGGGAGCGCCTTGTGGCGGCGCGCGGCAATCCCGGCCCTGGTTCTGGGCATCCCCGGAGCGGCCGCCATCTACCTGCTCCGGCACAAAGTCCCCGGGCCAGACTGGCTGCCCTGGCTCTTCATGGCCGGTCTGCCGGCCATCGTCGCCGTCGGCGCGTGGGCCTGGTTCCAGCCCCGGGCGCGCCTGGCCATGGGCGTCGGCTTCGCCGGGCTGGCTGTCCTTTTCATGACGGGCCATGTCTACGTCGGCCGGTACGTCGATCATGGCCGCGACGACTGGGCCTTCCTCAAGGAAGTGCGGCGAATGCAGCCGACCGCGACGCCGCTCTACGTCAATGCCGAGCTGCGCTGCTGTCTGGAGGTCAACCGTGTGCTCTTCGCCCTGGATCGCTCCGCCAAGGCCGTGCACAACCTGAGCTTCCTGCTCGACGAGCGGCTGCAGGATGAGAAGGTGCTCGTCATCACGACGGCGGGAGACGCGGAGCGGTTGCAGCGGATCGGCACGACCCGCGTGGTCAAACAGAGCGCTCAAAGCCGCCGGGAGGAGTCGCCCGCCGACCGGCTCACGCTCTTCGAAGTGGCTCTGCGTCCCGATCGGCCCCGCTACCCCAATGGTGTCACGATCTCGCAGCAACAGATCAAGCACCGCAAGCCCGGCCCCTTCCTGGGCGGCCAGAATCCCAAGGACTGGTAGGGGTGCGGACGGCAGGTGTAACAGGATCAGTCCGATGATCCCTTCCGGGCGGCTTGACGGAGTTGCTCGAGCTTCTTCCGTAGCGGTAGCCAGTATTCTCGATCCCGCGTGCGCTCGGCCGATTCCTCCGCTGCCAGGGCAGGGACCAACTCGGCCACGTTCGCCCCTTCCGCGAGAGTGAGGAGCGGCCGCTCTCCGCGTAGTTGGGCGGTCTGCTGCGGGTGAGCGGCCGCAGCTTCGATCAAAAGCGCGGGATCGCGGAGTTCACGCAGCCAAAAGGCAACTCGCTCCGGCGTGGGCTCTTCCCGATGACGAAGGTAGTTGGCCGCGACCAAACGGGACAGCATGGGCCAGTCCTTGTCGCGCTGGGTCTTCTTGGCCAGGACCAGGTCGGGCAGAGATTGCAATTCGAGTTGCTCCGCGCCGAGCGCCAAGGACGTATGGCGCCGCCAAAGTCCTTCAAAGTCCAGTGGCGGCCGCAGTCGGCTCATGACGTCAATGCGTCGGTTGAGCGCCTGGGGATCGTCGCACCGGATGTGGATCGCCAGCCCCTGATCGAGCCACTGCCGGTCGAAGGGCGGCACGGCAATGGTGCGTGCCCCAAGCGCCTGGAGTGCGGCCGCCAACCGGGCCAGGTTCTCCGGGTCGCAGGGCAACACCAAGTCCAAGTTGCGGCTAAACTCCGCTGCGCCGTATAACACGCAGGCCTGGCCGCCCATCAGGAGACAGCGCACGCCATTCGTCCGCATCAAAGCAAGGGCTCTGCGGATCGGGCTCGGGGGCAAACGTCCCTCCCAGGGCCAGGAAGGTGGCCCACATGTGCTGACTGATCTCCCAGCGCTCAGCGGGTGACAGCAGCATCCACTCCACCATTTCGGGATCCCACTCCGCGCAGCCGGCCGGGAGTGGTAACGTCGGTTCGGCCATCGGACACCTCGCTGATGTTCGCTTGCCCCATTGTCCGCGGGCCGCCAGCGTCAAGGGGAGAGTCGGTTCGGGCCACGAGCCAATGGCCCGGGCAGCGCGTAGAATTGCACCGTTGTTGCCGTCGCACCGAGAAGCCGGGCCATGCCCCCCATCGGACAATCTGAAGTAATCCTAGCCCGGCAGTGGCTCGCGGAGCTTTGCGCGGTCGAGACGACCTCCGGCCAGGAAGACGCGCTGTTGCCCACGGTGCAGCGGTTTCTCGCCGAGATCGCTCCTGCCGCTCTCCCCGTCACGACGCTGCTTCAGCCAGTGGCTCCGGGTCGCACCAACGTGCTCGCTCTCTGGGGGCAGCCGCGCGTACTCTTGACCACCCATCTGGATACCGTGCCACCCTTTGTGCCGCCCCGTTGGGACGGTCGTCGCTGCCTGGGGCGTGGCACCTGCGACGCCAAGGGACAGATCGTCGCTCAGTGGCTAGCCATCCGCCGCTTGGTGACCGACGGCCCTGGCAACGTGGCCTGGCTCGGAGTTGTGGGAGAAGAGACGGATAGCCTGGGAGCCGCCACCGCGGCCGCCGACCCCGAGTGGCGTTCCCGTTTCGAAGTGTGTCGGGCGGTCATCAATGGCGAGCCGACCGAACTCAAGCTGGCGACGGGGCAGCGCGGCCTGGAGCGCTTCATCCTGACTTGCCAGGGTCAGGCCGCCCACAGTGGCCTGCCCGAACTCGGTCGCAGCGCCCTGTGGATGCTCTTCGACTGGCTGCACGACCTGCGACAGGAAGCGGCCGCCGTCGATCCCGTGCTTGGACCTGAAATCTGGAATCTGGGGCGCTGCCGGGGCGGAGAGGCAGCCAACACGATACCCGCCCAGGCCGAGGCCGAGGTGCT
>CALLZJ010000252.1 GCA_937858435.1 uncultured bacterium | reverse complement strand
CGCTCTCCGTCCGCAGCGTCAATCGCCCCCGGCCTGGCGGATAGGCGACGCGGAGGGTGCGCGTGAGAGTGGTGCCGGTCTGGTAGAGCGAGTCCATGGCGAATTACTTCTTGCCAACGAAGGCGCCCGCCTTGCCATGCTCAACCAAGTGCTCCGGCGGCACGGTCGCGAAGAGGTGCATGGCCCGAGCGATGACGCCGGTCCAGCCCGTCTGATGGCTGGCTCCCAGACCCAAGCCGCTGTCGCCGTGGAAGTACTCGTAGAAGAGGAGCAACTCCCGCCAATGCGGGTCGTCGCGGAAGATGGCGGCATCGCCGTTGACGGGTCGCTGGCCCTCTTTGTCCTTCAAGAAGATGCAGGTGAGCCGCCGATTCAGTTCCTGGGCCACCTGGTAAAGCGTCATCTGCTGGCCCGAGCCGGTCGGACATTCGACTTGGAAGCGGTCACCGTAGTAGGCGTAGTACTGCAGCAGGGCCCGGATGATGAGGGTCTGCATGGGCATCCAGATGGGGCCGCCTCAGTTGGAGTTGCCACCGAACATGCCCGAATCCGACTCGGCCGGCACATAGCCCACTCGATACTCCTGCCCACCCGCCTTGAAGACGTAGGGCTGCTCCGCATGAGCACGGGAAAGCGAACGGATGCCATACGGGCTGAGGAATTCGCGTTCATCCAAGAGCCGAGCCAGGACCCGCCGCAGCTTGTGCTCATCCAGGATGGAGGCCAAGCGTCGGCCTGCCACGCCCTGCAGGGCCGGATCGTGGATGTTCTGCCGCATCTCCGGCCGCTTTACGAGGAAGCGGCGGATCCGCAGCCGCATCTCGGGGTACTTTTCCAAGACGATGCCGTCGAAGCTGGTGGCGGCACAGAAGGGCAAAAGGCCCACCATCGAGCGGACCTTCAGCCTTTGGGCTCGGCCATCGGGCAACCGCAGGACGTCGTAGAAGAAGCCATCTTCCTCATCCCACATACCGGAATCCGACCCCAGGTGGGTCATGGAGGAAGCGATCCAGAGATAATGCTCCAAGAACTTGAGAGCCATCTCGGCATATTCGGGGTCGTGCAGGGCGAGTTCAGCGGCGATCTCCAGCATGTTCTGGGAGAAGAGGCACATCCAGGCGGTGCCGTCCGCCTGTTCCAGATAGCCGCCCGTGGGTAGCGGAGAACTGCGGTCGAAGACGCCGATGTTGTCCAGCCCCAGGAAGCCTCCCTCGAAGGCGTTCCGGCCCGTGCGGTCCTTGCGGTTGACCCACCAGGTGAAATTCAGCAGTAGCTTCTGGAAACTGCTCTTGAGCCAGGGTACGTCGCCCGCGCCGCGGTTCATCTTCTCCAGGCGATAGGTGAAGATGGTGGACCAGGCGTGGACGGGCGGGTTTACGTCGCCGAAGTTCCACTCGTAGGCGGGTATCTGGCCGTTGGGGTGCAGATAGCGCTCGCGGAGCATGAGCCTGAGTTGCTCCTTGCCAAAGTCGGGATCGACGAGCGTGAGCGCTATGACGTGGAAGGCCAGGTCCCAGGCGGCGTACCAGGGGTACTCCCACTTGTCGGGCATGGAGATGATGTCGCCGTTGTACATGTGGTGCCACAGATCGTTCCGTGGCGCCTGCTTGCGTTGGGGATTGAAGGGGTCGCAGCCGCGCTCCTCGAGCCATTTGTCCACGTCGTAGTGGTAGAATTGCTTGGTCCAGAGCATGCCGGCCAGGGCCTGCCGCATGATGTTGGCTTCGTCCGGGCTAAGCGCCTTGGGGATGACCGAGCCATAGAACTCGTCCGCCTCAGCGAGCCGAGCCTTCAGGGTGGAGGCATAGCTGGCGTCGAAGGGCTTGGCCTGGGCCTTGGTGGCCAAGCGCAGGCGTAGCACCTGGCTGCCGCCGGCAGGCACTTGGACGCGATAGTAGGCCGCCGCCTTGGTGCCTTCGAGGGCCGGGTTGACGCGCTCCTTTTGGCCATGCAGGAGCCAATCGTTGAAGCTGTCCTTCACGTAGGGAGAGCGATTGGGCACGCCGAACGTGCGCTGCGTATTGGTCTCGTTCTCCGTGAAGAGCAGCGTCGGCTGGCCTTCGCAGTAGAGCAGCACGTCGTTGTGCTCCGGCGCCGTCGCCCGCATGGCCTGGATGCCGGCGCTGGCCGGTTCCGCGCGCAACTGGGGCTTGACCGCTCCGCTTTCCCAGGACCAGACATTGCGAAACCACAGCGTCGGCAGAACATGCAGTTCGGCCGCCTCCGGACCGCGGTTGGCAATCGTGACCTGAATCAGCAAATCTTCCGGGCTGGCCTTGGCGTACTCCACGATGACGTCGAAATAGCGGCTGTCGGCAAAGACGCCGGTATCGAGCAGTTCATATTCCGGCTCGGTCCGGTTGCGACGGCGGTTGGTCTCGACGATGTCGCCATACGGGTAGGCACGCTGCGGGTACTTGTAGAGCCACTTCATGTAGCTATGGGTGGGCGTGCTGTCGAGGTAGAAGTAGTACTCCTTCACGTCCTCGCCGTGGTTGCCCTCGCTGTTGGCGAGGCCGAAGAGCCGTTCCTTCAGGATCGGGTCCTGGCCATTCCAGAGGGCCAGCGCGAAGCAGAGGAGTTGCTGGTCGTCCGAGATGCCGGCCAGGCCGTCTTCGCCCCAGCGGTAAGCGCGGGACCGGGCCTGGTCGTGGGTGAAGTAGTTCCAGGCGTCGCCGTTGTCGCTGAAGTCTTCTCGGACGGTGCCCCATTGCCGTTCACTGAGGTAGGGGCCCCACTTTTTCCAAGGAATGTTCTGCTGGCGGGCCTCTTCCAGGCGGCGGTGCTCGGCGCTCATGGGCGACTCGTGCTGGACATGGATCACCAGCACTCAGTTTCTCATGCAGTCGCCTGGAATGCGATTGGAAAATCGACACACGCTACCGAGAGCACCGGCTGCCCGTCGGCAAACTCGGAACGTGCTGTTGTCAAGGGATGCCGAGCAGGCTGCGGTAGTGTCCGGGAACCGGTTCCAGGCCATCCTCGTCCCGGACGTCGCAGGGTTGGCGGCGCTGCCAGGCATCGTCACCTGCCGGCAGTGCCCAGAACCGGCCGTCACCATCCCGGACCACCCACTGGCCTCGTTGTCTATCGACGTAGATGGCGATGCGCACCTGCAAGACCCTGTCCATGATGCACTCCTCCTTGAACTAGCTCGTAGTCTATGCCCGCGCCTGGATGAGGCCAGGGAGTGGCGGCTTTGTCCGCGGGCAGGAGAGACCCTTGCCCACGCGGCGAGCTGGTGCAGGAAGGTGTCGCTCACAACCGACGATGCGAACCGGCCTCCGAGTTGGTAGGGTGGGGACAGGTCGATGACCTGACGGTCGAAGGTACGCGCGGAGATCAGATCCGCGGTCAGCCCGCCAGACCAGACGGGCACGCATGGAGCAAGTGCCAGCGCTTCGCCAGAGCCGGCGACGCGCTCCGCAGACATGCCGGCGCCGAGGTGAAAACGCCGAAATCACTTGAAATTCAGTATGCGGAGGCCGCTTGCAAGCGTCTGGAAACCACTTGGAGGCCCTCTGGAGCACCGTGGCGAAGCGTGGCGGACGCGCCCAGACGCGTGGCGAGCCCCTGGAGACCCCCTGTGGTGAGACGTGGCGACCCCCTGGCCGAGCGTGGCGGATGCGCCGCGATCCCCTGGCGCAGCGCCGGTGGGCTCTTTTCGCTTGCTCGGGGCGAGGGCGGCGTCTACTCTCATAGATAGCGGATCACCTCGTGTTTCCCTCTCATTGCATGGAGCCGCTCATGATTTCACTTCGACTCGCATTGCTGGGGCTGGCCAGTGCCCTGGTGTTTGCATGCGTCGCTTGCCCGGTCCGCGCCCAGGATTCGGGTGAACCCCCGGCGAAGCCCGCGGCCCCGGAGCCAGCCACACGCTTGACCGAACTGGAGAAGGAAGTCGCCCAACTCCGAAAGCAGTTGGACGACTTGCGGGCCGCCCATCAGAAGACCGCGGACGAGATCGCCCGCGCCCATGCCGACCTCAAGGAGATCATTCAGGAAGGCTTCCGACGTCAGACCGATGAACGGCTGAGCGTAGAGTTGTCCCAGCAGAACCTCAAGCGTGACCTGCAGGACCTGACGCGGCAACTCGACGACCTGCGGGCCGAGGTCAACCGGCTGCGGAGCGAGGGGCAGGCGGAGCGGCGGTCGTTTGCGTTCAACCCCGCTCCGGGCCCGGTGCCTCCGGCGACCACCGCTCTCGGCACGCTGGTGTTCACGAACGCCTTCTGGATGCCGATGACCGTGGTGCTCGACGGCATGGCGATCACGCTGGCTCCGGGTGAGACGCGGTCGTTCTCGCGGGCAGCGGGCCCGTTTGGCTATGAGGTGCTCGGCGCCAGTGCCTTCGTGGTACGAACGCTGGGTGCGGGCCAGACCTTCACGGTGCAAATCGGCTCGCGCTAGTGTGATCCCCGCACGGAAAGCCGGGCGGGTCCATGGCCGAGGCGATGGCAAGGGGCGACCCGGTTTCGCCGTGAAACCGGGTTGCGTTGTGTCTGGAGTTGCACTTTTGGATAGTGTGGTCATCACCATCGACGGCCCGGCCGGGGCCGGCAAGACGACGGCGGCCCGGCGGCTGGCGGAGCGGCTGGGGCTGGAGTATCTGGACACGGGCGCTGGCTACCGCGTGGCCGCCCTGGCCATGCAGCACGCGGGGCTGACCCCAGCCACGGCCGATGCCACGCTGGCTGACTTTCTCCGCACGTTGACGATCGAATTGCAAGGGACCACTGCCCGGCTCAACGGCAATGATGTGAGCCAAGCGATCCGGGCACCGGCGGTGAGTCAGTGGGCGAGTCAGATCGCGGAGCGGCCGGCCGTGCGGGAGTTCTTCAAGAGTTGGCAGCGCGGGTGGGCCCAGGGGCGGCGTTTCGTGACGGAAGGTCGCGACCAGGGCACGGCCGTCTTCCCGCACGCCGGCTGCAAGTTCTACCTGGAGGCGGACCCCGAGGAACGAGTGGACCGGCGCTTCCGCGAGCTGTGTGGCCGGGGCCAGGAAATCAGCCGCGCGGATGTGCGGGCCCAGCAACAGGAACGCGATCAACGCGACATGACGCGGGCCATCGACCGGCTCGAACCGGCAGCCGATGCTGTCCGCGTGAACAGCACGCACATGACGATCGACGACGTGGTCGACTTCATGGCGCGGCATATTCGGGAGCGCTTGGGGCTGTGACCGAGACTCGTTCGGCCTCGGATCTGCCATTGGCAGTGCGAACGGCCTGGCACGGAATGCTCCACCCCGTGGCCGCCTTGGCGGCTTTGTCACTCTCGAGCCTGCGGGTCCATGGCCGCCGCCATGTGCCACGTCAGGGGCCGCTCCTGGTCATCGCCAACCATCAGAGTTTCATCGATCCGTTTCTGGTTGGGGTCATGATGGGCCGGCGGCTGACCTATCTGGCCCGCAAGACGCTTTACCGGTCCAAGCTACTGGCCTGGATTCTGCCGCGCCTCGGAGCCATCCCCCTGGATCAAGAGGGCCCCGCCACGGCCGGGATCAAGGCGGCACTCGAGGCCTTGCGCGCGGGGGAAGTGGTCGTCCTCTTTCCTGAAGGGGAGCGGACCTGGGACGGCAAGATGCAGCCGCTGATGCCTGGCGTGGCCCTGCTGGTGCGGAAGGCCCGAGTGCCGGTGCTCCCCATCGGGCTGGCCGGTGCTTACGAGGCGCTGCCGCGCCACCGCGGTGTGCCGTGGTTCTGCCCGCTGGGGTTCGGTGCGACCACGGCCGCGATAGCCGGCGAGATCGGTCCGCCCATCGCCCCTGAGTTCCTGCTGACCATGCGGCCGACGGAGATCACGGACTACTTGACCGATCGCCTGGTCGACCTGGTGGCCGCGGCCGAGCGGCGGCGGCGCCGACCGGACTAGGATTTCACTTGTCAGGCCGTCCCTGGCCGCGACATAATG
>CALLZJ010000251.1 GCA_937858435.1 uncultured bacterium | reverse complement strand
TTTCGCCCCGCCAATGCGACCTGATGATCGTGGCTGGCCGCGTGGTCATGAAGATGCTGCCGGTTCTCCAGCGCATCTGGCTGCAGATGCCCGAGCCCAAATGGTGCATCTCCATGGGCGCCTGTGCCAGTTCCGGCGGTGTCTTTGACACGTACGCGGTCGTCCAGGGCGTCGATCGCTTTATCCCCGTGGATGTCTACATTCCAGGCTGCCCGCCCCGCCCTGAGCAAGTCATCCAGGCCGTCCTCGACATTCAGGCCAAGATTCGCCAGACGGGCACCCTCGGAGCCAAGGAGTTCCGGCAGCGGAGTGAGCCGACCGGTCCCAAGGTGCTGACGGCCGCGCCGACCGATCAAATCGTCGCTCCCGGCAGTTACGTCACGGCCACTCGCCAATGGGAGGGGGACACCCGGCCCGAGTTCGGCGAGAAAGGCGTGCGGACCTCCTTTGAGTTGCCCGTGATCCAGCGCTAGCACTTGAAGTCCGAACCGCGGCTGCCGTTTCGCCCCACACCAGTGCGTGAGGAGTTGCCATGCCGAGCAGGAAGCTGGCGTGCCCGGTGCTATTGATCCTCTCTGTCACTCTGGCCTGGCAGCAGACGCTCGTTGAGGGCAGACTCCCCGGACAGGCAATCGAAGGCCAGAACCATCTCGAACAAAACAGTGTCTTGCGGCAACTGCTCGGTCCGGGTGTGGCACTCGCGCCAGGGGCCACCGCTCCGCTTCCCACGCCGCGTATGGCGGATGGTCTGTCAGCGGCGGACCAGCGCCGGGTGATCGAGCAATGGGAGGGACGTCAGGCCGACGTCGACGAACTCCTGCGCCGCTCACCAGTCACCCCGTTCCTCCTGCACTTTCGTGAGATCGAGGCCGGGCCGGCAAGCGCGGCCGGCCGTGCCATCGACCTGGGCTTCGTGACCTATGGGCGCTTCGACGACCTGGCCCGCAGCGACTTCCTGGAAGAGATGCTCAACAGCGGTCGCAAAGACGCGGCGATCCAGCCGCTCACTCCCGAGTCCGTCGCCCACTTGCATCTTGAACCCGTGGCCAGCGAGGCGGCACGCACTGGCTGGGCCCACGTCAGCCTGACCCTGATGGATCGGGTGACGTTGCGTGGCACTAGCCGGACCGTCTGGAGCCGGACCGCTGAATCGGTGGTCGTGGCCGCCGTCCTTGAGCCCCGATGCACCGGTAGCCGCGAGTTTCCGAATGCCTGGCAGCTTCTCGAAAGGGACGACGCTGGCCAACTCCGTCCCAAGGGACCTGCCGTGGCGTATGAAGCACTGGGCTACTATCTGAAGATCACGCGTCTGGCCGAGCCAGCCGATGCCCTCTTCGTCGAATGGCACTTGATCTTCCGCGAACCCCAGGAATGGTTCGACGGTGCCAATCTGCTGCGTTCCAAGCTGCCCATCGTGTTACAGACGAAGATCAGGGCGTTCCGCCGCGAACTGATGCGCACCCTGGGCCCCGGATAGGCGCGTCGCCTAGGCTCCGGGTTGGCGCTTCGTGAAATCCAGCACCCGGAACTGCAAGGCCTCCGAAAGGTGCGCCACCTCGATCTGCTCGGCCTCGGCGAGGTCAGCGATCGTGCGCGCCACGCGCAGCACTCGATCATGGGCCCGAGCTGACAGGCCCAGGTTGTCCATGGCCGTCTTAAGGATTTGCTGGCAGGGTTCGTCCAGTCGGCAATGTTGTCGCAACTGTCGGCTCGTCATCCGGCCATTGAGCCGAAGCGTGTCTTGACCAAAACGTTGCCGTTGCCGCTGGCGGGCCGCCACAACGGCTGCTCGTAGCTCTGTACTGGTGGGCCCCTGGCTGCGGGCGGCGAGGTCGGCGAAGGGAACGGCGGGCACCTCGACGTGCAAGTCGATGCGATCCAGGAGCGGGCCGCTGATCTTTCCCAGATAGCGATCAACTTGCATGGGGGCGCACTTGCAGGGTTTGCGAGGATCGCCGAGGAAGCCGCACGGGCAAGGGTTCATGGCGGCGACAAGGATGAACCGCGCCGGGAAGTTCGAAGAGCGCAGGGCCCTGGAGATCGTGACGTGCCCCTCCTCAAGGGGCTGCCGCAGCACTTCCAACGTGGCCCGATTGAATTCGGCCAGTTCGTCCAAGAAGAGGACGCCATGGTGGGCCAGGCTGATTTCTCCAGGAGTGGGCGTGGAACCGCCGCCGACCAGCCCGGCATCGCTGACCGTATGGTGCGGCGACCGAAACGGCCGGGTCGTCAGGAGTGCTTGTCCCGGCTGCAGGAGCCCCATGGCACTGTAGATGCGCGTGGTCTCCAGGCTCTCAGCGGGCAGGAGCGGCGGCAAAATCGTGGGCAGCCGGCGTGCCAGCATCGTCTTGCCTGAGCCGGGCGGACCGCTGAGTAGGACGTTGTGTCCCCCCGCGGCGGCGACCACCAGTGCTCGCTTGGCGAAATCCTGCCCCCGGACGTCGGCGAAGTCCACCTCGTACCGGTTCAGCGACTCGGTGAGCTGGCTGATCCCCGGCGGCGCGGGTTCGAGGTCGAGTTCACCCGCTAGTTGCCCCACCGCTTCCACGAGGCTGCCCGCCCCGTAGACCGCCACTTCCTCGACCACGGCGGCCTCGCGCATGTTGGCGGCAGGCACGATCAGCTTCCTGAGGCCGCCTTCCCGGGCCGCCAACGCCATGGCCAGCGCCCCCTTGATCGGACGCATGGAGCCATCCAGGGCCAATTCGCCGACCAGGGCATAATCGGCCAGATCGTCCGGCCGCAATTGCTGGGTCCCGATCAGCATGCCCAGGGCGATGGGCAAGTCGAAGCTGCTGGCGTCCTTTTTGAGATCGGCCGGGGCGAGATTGACGACGACGCGCCCGGTGGGCCGCTGGTAGCCGAGGTTTGCCAGGGCCCGTTCGATCCGGTGCGTGCTCTCGCGGACGGAGGCTTCAGGCAGACCCACGAGCACGATCTTGGGCAGCCCGGGGCTGACGTCGACCTCGACTTCCACGGGCACGGCATCGATGCCGACCAGGGCGAACGTGTTCAGCTTCGCGAGCATGGGTCAAGAGTGGCGCGGTGAGGAAGCCCAATCATCATGCGGCAAGCTTACGCCACCCTGATCCGAAAAGCGAGCAATCTTCGGAAGGGAGCCCGGAGCGGCTTCTTGGCAAGGCCTATCAGTCCTCTAGTGCCGCGGCGTCACGAGGCCCGCCCGCCGCCCACCCCGCGAGCTGTTGCAGCGTGTACCACGGTTCTGGCGGGTCGAGGGGATCCACTGTCCGTGGCATGCGAGGAGTAAATCGCAGCATCCGTACAGAGCCATCGGCGAAGCTGAAATTGGCACCGCGAAGGTGATAGCTGCTAAATCCCACCAAGGGCGCACTCGCACTGCCTGGAGCGATACCCAGGTAAGTACCTAACGCTCCAGCCGCAACCCAGGAGATGTCGCGTGACAGCGGGTCGCTGACCCACTGCGAACCGCACGTCTCTCCGTAGAGCAGCGTCAAGCTCGCGCCATCGCGGGCCGCGATCTGGCCCAGGGTGCGCGTGGACCGATTTACGTAGACGCCTTCAAAGCGGCTGAAAAAGGGGTGATTGCCGATACCGCACCCAGCCACGCCGACATAGTTGGTGCGGGCCAGTGGGCGGTACGCGCTGGCCGGCCCGTACTCGTCGCGCCAGAAGCTCGTGAACGGCGCGCGCATGCTGGTATCATTGAAAACATGAATGCCCAGCAGGGTGCCGCCGCCACGCATGCTGAAGTCGCCCACGGGCACGGCATAGTCCGGCGCGGAAGGACAGCGGAGAAACGGCAGCGGCGTCATGGCCACGCGGTAATTGTCGACGTGCGGCGGGCCAGGGCCGGCGGCGGGCTGGCTCCACCACCACTTCTGGTCCGCGACGAACTCGGGATCGAAGTTCGCGTCGAAGCGGCGGGCCAACGCCGTTTGCTCCAGGTAAGGCAGAAGCAAAACCATGTGGCCGACCCATTGCCCTTCAGCAAAGGAAACGTCCTGGTTGCCACTGTTCTGCACGCTGGGGCCGAGCCAGCCCGGCGGCAGCCGCCCGTGATCGTTGTGGAACAAGTGAGCGGCAGTTGCCAGTTGACGCAGACGCGTCGCGCAGATCAACTGGTCCGCGGCGGCGCGTGCTTTCTGGATTGCCGGTATGGCCAGAGCCACCACCACCACCACGATGGCGAGTACCACCAGAGTTTCCAGCAACGTCAGTGCACGGCGTGGGCTCATGGTGTTGGATCGCCGGGAGCGATAGCGTGTGTTTCACTGTTGAAGTAGTAGACTGGCAAGGTAAGCAACGCCGGCTGGCCATCGACTTCAAGGCGGACGGCGAGGCTGCGTTGATGCCAGCGCTGAGCGACTGCAGCGGGGACCACGAGCCGCAACTCAGCTTCTGAACGTGGTTCCACCGGAGCCGACCATCGCCATGTGTTGGATTCCTCTCCCGCCATGGTCACGCCAAGCACGCGAACGGGCTTGCCAGCGGGTGAACGCAGACCAACCGATTGGGTCAGTTCGGGTTGGTTTTCGGTCCCTTGGAAGCACAAAACGCTCGGACCTGCGGTTACCAGGGCAGCAACTTGGCCACGCACCGGGACCTTGAGAAGTTCAAACCCTGGGATGTTCGTGGCAACTTCAACTGTGCTTTCCAACAACAGGTTTGGGTCTTCGGGTGCGGTCCAGGCGAGTTCCACAAACCAGGACTGGCCAGTCAACCGCAGTCGGCCGTGAGAGTGCGGCCATAGCTCCGCGGCCAATCCTGGATCAAGTTCTTGGCGTACCGCGCACCGTAGGTCTGCCGATGTCGTTTGGGCGGCCGAGAGTTCAAGGCGCTTCTCGCCACGATAACGAACGACCACAATGCGCCTGGCAGTCACTCCCGGAGGCACGACGCCAAAATGCACCATGCTTGGTGCGCAGGTCACCAGAGTGTCAGTCGTTCCGGCAGCCCGCAACACCACATGGCGCATTTCGGGGTCATTCGTTTCCACCACGGCTTCATGGATGAATGGTTTGCGCTCGCCGCCGACAACATAGCGAAGCACGATAACGCCTCCCGCGCCGGGAGCGATCGGCGCGTCTGGCTTAAGGGCACTCAAACATTGGCAATCCACGTGGACTTGGTCGATGGTAAGCGGCGCTGTGCCCACGTTGTGCAGTCGAAACGGATAGTCGATGCTCTGTGCATGGCCGTCAATCGGAATGTCGCCGCGATCAACGAACAGGGTCTCGAAACGTGCCCGCGGGCGATCGGGGCTCGATGACTCCAAGGTGTCCGGCGTCGCTGGCCGTGTGACCTCCAACACGTTTCCGGTCCAGCGTTGGCGCAGCGCTCGAACATCCGCGTGAACATGGCGGCCGTAGCCATCGAAGAGCCCGATGCGCTCACCACTTGCTTGGCTCACGACCACGAAGTGATCGGGGCTCTTCAGATGCACGACGTAGACGCCCGCCGCCGAGGCCAGAAAGGCATCCAGGTCCTTGCGCCATGCCGTAGCCCGAAGGCCTTGCCGTTCCAGGCCCTGCACCAGGTCGAGCATGCTGTGGCCCTTGGGGCCTACGGGCATTTCCATGGCCACGCGCCGCGGCTCGACGGGAACTCCCAGCAACTCGCTGGCACGGATCACCGCCCAATGGCCGCATTCCAGCCGGCCTGGGGCGGGACTGCGCTCGGGCACCACCACCACTTTTCGTTGGCGAGTGCCGATCAACGCGGCTGCAGACACCACGCCGACCAGAACCAGCCCCCACAGCCAAAGGCTAGGCCGACGCATGGCTGGCTCCTCGTGACCGGCGGCGAAGCCACAGCCCCAGCAGTGCGAGCAGCACGGC
>CALLZJ010000250.1 GCA_937858435.1 uncultured bacterium | reverse complement strand
GACCACCGAGATCTACACTCTTTCCCTACACGACGCTCTTCCGATCTCGCTGGATGCACTCGGTGCCATGTACTGGAATCCGGCCGCCATCGGTCGGTTGGGCCGGAATGAAGTCTCGATCGGCGGGGCGTTTGTCTATCCAGAACTCTACGTCTCTTCAAGCATGCCGCGTCTCGACGGGACCATCGCCGCGGGGCGAACGCGGAGTGACAACGGTTTCCCGCTCATTCCGAATATCGCCCTCGTGACCAAGTTGGATGACGAAAGCCCGTTCACGTTTGGCTTTGGCATGATGGGCATTGCGGGTGCCGGCGTCAATTTCCCAGGCGACGCCACCAATCCGATCCTGTCGCCCACGGGTCCGTTCGGCCAGTTCGTCATTGGGCCCATCTTTGCCAACATGCAGGTCCTCCAGTTGAATCCGACGGTGGCCTACCAGATGACGGATCGACTGGTCGTCGGCGTCGGGCCCACGGTGGACATCACCCTGGTGTCTTTCAACCCGGCCTTCTTCGCACCGCCCAACTCGATCGGCGGACAGCCAAACACGTTCCCGTTCGCGACCAACGCCCGCCCCTACTGGGGTGCTGGCTTCCGTGCTGGACTGGTCTACTCCCTGACGGACGATCTCGACCTGGGCTTCGGCTACACCAGCAAGCAGTGGCTTGAGAAGTGGGAGTTCAATTCGCGCGACCACCTGGGCAATGCCCAGCGGCTATCACTGCAGGCCTCGCTGCCTCCAATCTACTCCCTGGGCCTGGCCTGGCGTGGGATCGAATGCCTGACCCTGGGCGTGGACGTGCGCTACTTCGACTACAAGAACACGGACCTCTTCGGAACGCCCACGAGCGACGGCGGCCTCGGCTGGGACAGCACCGTTGCAATCGCCTTGGGTGGGAACTACCAACTCACGGAACGGCTCGCGGTCCGGGCGGGATACCAGTACAACACCAATCCGCTCGAGAGTACGCGGGCCCTGATCAACATCCAGTCACCGGCCGTCATCCAGCACACGGTCACCCTGGGAACGACCTGGGAACTTACCGAGGCCTTGTCCATGTCGCTGGGTTACGCCTATGCGTTTCAGAATTCAATCACGGGGACGGCCAGCCAGATTCCCGCGGCCCAGATCGGCCTGGAAGCATCTGGCCACTCCCTGCTCTTCAACGTGCAAGTCAAGTTTGGCAACCCCTGGCGGCCCTGCCTGGCCTGCGCTGCCACCTACGACGACATGCGGCCGTCCAGCACGGCCTCCGGCTCGGAGTAGCAGGGCAATCTGGGTGCCCGGATGCTGCGACTCAAATCGGATGGGGCCGGCCGACTGCGAAGCCGGCCGGCCCTGTTGCTGGCGTAATCAGTTCCTCGGCGACGATACCGATTGCAGCTTCTTCAGCAGCTCCTGGACCTTGATCGTATTGTAATTGATCCCAGCGGGACTCATGCTGCTGCCCGCTTGATACGGAAACTTGTCGAAGTCGGTGAAGAAGTCCTTGATCACTTCCTGGGCCGGCACAAACAACCAGAGGTTGTCGGCATACCAGCGCAAATAGCCCATTTCGCTGTGCTTCCACATGATCTCATAGGGGTCTGCCTTCAGGTTGATGATGAGTGGCCAGTTGGGCGTCGTGCGGACGCCGGTCGCGATGTTCCCCTCGAAGATGCCGAAGTGGACCTTCCAGTCGCGATAGCGGATGGCATTTAAGTCGCCGGCCTGACCGAAATAGAAGTACTCGTTACGTGGGCTCTTCGCTTCCTTGCCCTGGAAGAACGGC
>CALLZJ010000249.1 GCA_937858435.1 uncultured bacterium | reverse complement strand
TGTGGCGAGCCCTGGAGACCCCCCACAGCCCCCTATGGACCCCCCGGCGAAGCCTGGGGGTGCCCCCAAAGTGCATTCACGAAAGCAGTCGGACGCCCAAAAATCGGGATGCACCCGGGTGGCCGCAGCGGGGGGAAGAAGTCAGGAACGAGCGGGCCAGATTGATACAATGCCCGTCTGACTTTGGAGAATCGGACATGCCCAGCCTCGGCTCCCAGGCACGACGCAAAGCGAATCCCACGCCCGGCCAGCGGCTGCGGGCGGCGATGAAGGCCGGGCCCCTCATGGTCCCCGGCGTCATCAACGCCCTGCACGCCAAGATGGCCGAGCGGGCCGGCTTCCAGGCGATCTACCTTTCCGGGGCCGTGCTCTCCGCCACGCTTGGAATGCCCGACGTCGGCCTCGTGACGGCGAACGAGTTCATCGACCAGTGCCGACACCTAACTGCCGCCACCAGCCTGCCGCTTATCAGCGATGCCGACACGGGGTTCGGCGAGGCCCTCAACGTCGAACGGGTGGTGAAGCAGTTCTGTGCCGCCGGCGTGGCGGGCATCCATCTCGAAGATCAGGAGATGCCCAAGCGGTGTGGCCATCTGTCCGGCAAGCGGCTAGTGAGCAGCGAGGCGATGTGTGCCAAGCTGCGGGCCGCCGCCGCTGCTCGGACCGATCCGGGCTTCGTGCTGATCGCCCGCACCGATGCCCGGGGCGTGACGGGCTTCGACGATGCCGTGGAGCGCGCCCGGGCCTATCTCGAAGCCGGGGCCGATGTGATCTTCGTCGAGGCCCTGAAGTCGGCGGAGGAGTTTCGCCTCTTCGCCCTGGCCGTGGAGGGACCGCTCCTGGCCAACATGACCGAGTTCGGCCAGAGTCCCCCCCTGCCCTTCAACGAGTTGGCCCGGATGGGCTATCGGCTGGTGATCTACCCCGTCACCGCGTTTCGCCTGGCGATGAAAGCGGCCGAGGTGATGCTTGCCACTTTGAAGGCGGAAGGCACCCAGGAAAGCCTCGTGCCCCACATGCTGACGCGGCAAGAGCTTTATGACTACCTGGGCTACGCCGGCTACGAGGAGCGCGATCGCGTTTACTTCGCCCCGTCGGCCCCAAGCTGACCGGACAGCCCTTTCCTGGCTCTGTAAGATTCCCCCTTGCCCGCAGGCGCGCCCGCTAGAGGATGCCAGTCCATGGCCGAGAACCCGCTCCCGTCGCAGCCCCCACTCCAGCGCCCCACGCACCCCAGCGCCCCGCCCGCCGCGTCTGATTCGCGGCCGGAGGGCGCGCCAGCCCCAGGGGAACCCCGGGCCATCGGCACCGAGCCTGTCCCGCCCACGCCCACCGCTCGGCCCCAGCCGCCCACCGCGCTTAAGGGGGCCGCCCTGCTGCAAGCTCTCGATGCCGAGATCGAAGCCGAGCTGGAGGAGGCTTTCGCAGGCGCTGATTCCAAGAGCCTGCTCGGCCCTGTCGGGCCCGGAGCCCAGCCCTTGGCCGCGCCTGCCAGTCAACCGGGGGGCGGCAAGAAGGGCACGGTCGTGAGCATCGGTCGGGACGGCGTCTTCCTCGACGTCGGCGGCCGCAGCCAGGGCGTGCTACCGCTCGAACAGTTCCCCGACGGTCCACCCGCAGTCGGGGCCGTGATCGACGTCCACATCGAAGGCTACGACGGCGCCAACGGTCTGCTCGTGCTGAATCGCAAGGGAGCCGCCCAGTCCGTCGACTGGAATACGGTGGCCGAGGGGATGATCGTCGAGGCTCGGGTCACAGGCCATGGCCAGGCGGGGCTCCAGGTTGAGGTTAACGGCATCCGGGGCTTCATCCCCATCAGCCAGATCGAACTCTTCCGCATCGAGGACCTGGGCCCGTACGTAAATCAGAAGCTGACCTGCATCGTGACAGAAGCGTCGCCGAGCGACCGCAACCTGGTACTCAGCCGCCGGGCCTTGCTTCAGCAGGAGCGGGATGAGCAGAAGCAGAAGCTAATGGCCGAGCTGGCCCCGGGCCAAATTCGCAGCGGCGTCGTGCGGAACGTCAAGCCGTTCGGAGCGTTCATCGACTTGGGAGGGGTGGACGGGCTGTTGCCCGTGGGGGAGATCAGTTGGGCCCGGGTCGAGAACCCGGAGGACGTGCTCAAGGTGGGCCAGCGCGTCGACGTCCAGGTGACCCGCATCGATCCCGAAACCAAGAAGCTCACGCTGAGCATGAAGCAGCTCCAGGCCAGCCCTTGGGATGATGTGCTCGATCGCTACGGCGTGGGCAGCACGATCACGGGCAAGGTGACCCGGCTCACCGAGTTCGGCGCCTTCGTGCAACTGGAGCCCGGCATCGAGGGGCTGATCCACATTTCCGAGATGGCCACCCGGCGGATCGGCAAGGTGACCGAGGTCGTGAAGCTCGGGCAGGAAGTCACCGTCCAGGTTCTGAAGGTGGACCCGGCACAACGCCGGCTGTCGCTGTCGCTCAAGGCGCTGCAGCGGCAGGCAGAGGAGTCCGCCCGGCAAGCGGAAGAAGCGGCGGCGGCCGAGGCCGAGGCCAACGCTCCGCCCCCCAAGCCGGTCAAGCGGCTGTCCAACCTCAAGGGCGGGCTCGGCGGCGGGAGCGGGGGCAAGGGGCTCTTCGGCTAGTGGCCTTTCGAGTGGCTTCTCGGCCCGAGGCGAGCGGCCCGCATCGCTTTGGAGTTCTTCGCAATCGCAGTGACAGCCCCATGGCACACCGCCCGGGGCAATCGTCATGGCTTGCCAAGAATGCGGGCTGTTCCGAGAAAACAGGGTCCAAGTGTCATTGACAGCGGAATTTGGAACTTGCTATAACGAATTTCGTCATGGATGACCGCGTGGGGAGCGGTTCGACGACGTCCCGCCTAAGTCCTTACTCTTGATTCAGTTGCGGCGAACGGCAGTGGCCAGCACGGACGGCAGGTAGAAACAGTCCGCGGCGTGGACCGGCTAGGCAGGTCGGCTCGTGCCCCTAGAATGTACTGTTCGTTCATACCGGTCGCTGCAATCGCTTGCTGCCAAGCCACTTATCACCTGCGGAGCCAGGCGTCCATGACTCAGGCCAAGAAACTTGCGAAGAAGGGCTCCGGGAAGAAGACGCCGGCACGGTCGGCGGCTTCGGTCCGGCAAAAGAGCCGTGCCCAAACGGGTTCGGCGGTCAAGAAGAAGACCAAGAAAGCGCCGGCGACCAAAGTCGCCGTCCGCAAGCCGGCCCGGCTCCGCCCCGTCGCCAAGTCCAAGCCCATCGAAGTGAAGAAGAAGCGACCCACGAGCGCCGCGCTGACCAGCGCCGCGCCGGTCGTGCAGCGGCAGAAGTCCGCCGCCCGTCTCACCGACGAGGCTCCGACCTTGACCGACCTGACCGTGGTGGGTGGCAGCAAGTTCGTGCCCATGCCCACGCCCAAGTTCACGCCCACGAAGGACGTGCCGGAACTGCCCTCCGCCTACGGCCATGACCGCATCGTCGCGCTGGTCCGCGATCCCTACTGGATTCATGCTTACTGGGAAATGACGCCCACCTCCGTGGCGCGGGCCGAGGCGGCCATGGGGCAGGAGTGGCCCGGGGCCAAGCCGATCATTCGCCTGGTCGACGTCACTTCCGAAGACACCACCAGCCATGCCGAGGCGGTCGTGCGGGACGTTGAGATTCACGGCGGCACCAACAACTGGTACATCGACGTGCCCAATCCGCCCCGCTCCTACCGGGTCGACCTGGGCTTCCGCTCCAAGACCGGCCGCTTCTACGTCTCGGCCCGTTCCAACGTGGTCTCGACTCCCAAGCCGGGCCTGAGCGACAAAATCGACGAGAACTGGATCGACGTCCAGGAGAAGTTCGAACGCATCTATGCCATGTCGCTCGGCTTCGAAGACGCTGGCTCCAGCGCCGACATCAAGAAGATGTTCGAGGAACGGCTCAAGCGGCCCCTCGCCTCCTCCACCGTCCCGACCTCCAGCTCCGGCTTCGGTGCCCTGAAGGGACGCAAGTTCTGGTTCCACCTCGACGCCGAGTTGATCGTTTACGGTGCCACCGAGCCCTCGGCCAAGGTGACCATCAACAACGAGAACGTCGTCTTGCGACCGGACGGCACCTTCACGCTGCGGTACAGCTTGCCCGATAGCCGGCAGATCATCCCGGCGGTGGCCCGCTCGGCCGACGGCGCTGAGGAGCGGACCATCGTTCTGGCCGTTGAGCGAAACACCAAGCAGCTTGAACCGATGCTGCTCGAGAACTCCGAGTCCTAACTTCGGTCCCGCTGCCGGCCGCCAGGTAGCACTGGCGGCCGCTGGCGTTCATCGCCTCTCCGCCTCACCGGGAGCGTGGCCGTGTCTCAACCGGACGCCAGCCACCGGCCCCGCCGCGATCTCTTCCAACCGGCAGCGCTCGGAGCGGCCGTCGCCGCCGCGGCCGACGTTGTTGCCGATCTGCGCCAGGCCCTCACCAGCCCCGAATCCGCCGAGCCCGAGCCGGACGCCAGCCCGCTACTTCGCTTTAGCCGATCGGCCATGGCCACCCTCTTCGAAGTCCTGCTGCCGCTCGGCACTCCCAGGGCTCACGCCGCCGCCCAGTCCGCTCTCGACGTCATCGATGCCGTCGAGGATGAGCTGAGCATCTACCGGCCTACGAGCGCCTTGTCGGACCTCAATCGCCGGGCCTGCGCGGAAGCCGTGACCGTGAGCCCAGGGTTGTTCGCCTTTCTGGAACAGGCGGCGCGGCTGCATGAGCAGACCGGCGGTGCCTTCGACCTGGCGGCGGGGGCCTTGGTGGCGGCCTGGGGCTTCTTCCGTGGGCCGGCCCGCTGGCCTGATGCCGCCGAACTGTCGGCCGCCCGGCAGGCGAGTGGCATGCAGCACGTCGAACTGGATCCCGCTACCTGCCGTGTCCGGTTTCGTCGGCCAGGGATCGTGCTCAATCCCGGGAGCATCGGCAAGGGTTGGGCCCTGGACGCCGCCGCCCAGGCGTTGGCCCGGCAAGGGTGTAGCTCCGCCCTGCTCCAGGGCGGTTGTAGCAGCGTGCTGGCCTTGGGCACTCCCCCCGGCTCGCCGACCGGCTGGTGTGTCGGGCTGGCCGATCCCCGCGTGCCGGTTCGCCGGCAGGCCCGGCTTTGGCTCAAGGACCAGGCCCTGGCGACGTCGGCCGCCACCTTCAAGCAGGCATCCGTGGGCGGCCGCGCGATCAACCACATCCTCAATCCACGCATTGGCCAGATCGGAAGAGCACACGTCTGAACTCCAGTCACTAGCTTATCTCGTAT
>CALLZJ010000248.1 GCA_937858435.1 uncultured bacterium | reverse complement strand
CCGATCTGCTCCTCTCGGTGGATGAACTGCTGACGCGCCTGGGGGCCGAGGATGCCGAGGCGGCGGGGGTGGCGCAGCTCCACCTGCTCGGCGGCCTCACGGTCACCGAAGTGGGCGAAGCGCTGGGTCTCTCGCGCCCCGTGGCCTACCGCAACTGGAAGTATGCCCGGGCCTGGCTCCGCGATGCCCTGACCGAGTAAACACACCGGCGCGAGACACTTTTCCAGCCGACGGCGCCTAGTTGGATAGATGCCGATCCTGGAGGCCCAGCCATGGCCATCGACCCTGTTCGCGTGAAGGAACTGTTCTTGGCCGCCGTGGCCGTGACCGACCCGGCAGCGCGGGCCGCCTTCCTGGACCGCGAGTGCGCGGAGGACCAGGCCTGTCGGGCTCGGGTCGAGGCCCTGCTCCGCGCCGATGAGGCCGGCCCGTCGTCGGCCGGCGAGGAGTACGACAAAACGGCAACGGTGGACCCCAAGGTGCCGCGGCCCGCCACGACCGTCCTCAACCCGGATGGAAAGACGGACCTGGGCCTTGTGCTGGGGGGCAAGTACCGGCTGATCGAGCCCTGGGGCGAAGGGGGCATGGGCCAGGTCCTTCTGGCGCAGCAGACTGGGCCGGTCAAGCGGGCCGTGGCGGTCAAGGTCATCAAGGCCGGCATGGACTCCCGGGCCGTGCTCGCCCGCTTCGACGCGGAGCGGCAGGCCCTGGCGATCATGGACCATCCCCACATCGCCAAGGTGTTCGATGCCGGCACGACGCCCGGCGGCGAACCGTTCTTCGTCATGGAACTCGTCCGGGGCACGGCCATCACCCAGTTTTGCGACGACCGCAGGCTCACGCCCCGGCAGCGGCTCGAACTGTTTGTGCCGGTCTGCCAGGCCATCCAACACGCTCATCAAAAGGGCGTGATCCACCGCGACATCAAGCCGAGCAACGTACTCGTCGCCCTGTACGACGATCGCCCCGTGCCCAAGGTCATCGACTTTGGCGTGGCCAAGGCGACCGGGCAGACGCTGACCGAGCAGACGCTGGTCACCGGGCTGGGGACGGTCGTGGGCACGCTGGAGTACATGTCGCCGGAACAAGCAAGCTTGAACCAGGTCGACGTGGATACCCGCAGCGACGTCTACTCCCTGGGCGTGCTGCTCTATGAACTGCTCACGGGGTCGACGCCGATGGATCGCAAGCGCCTGCACCGGGCGGCGATCTTCGAGATGCTGCGCATCGTGCGCGAAGTGGAAGCCCCCCGGGCCAGCGAGCGACTGTCCACCAGCGACACGCTTCCCAGCGTGGCGGCCAACCGTGGAATTGAGCCCGCCGAGTTGTCCCGCCTGCTCCGGGGTGAGCTGGACTGGGTCTTGCTCAAGGCCCTGGAGAAGGATCGGACGCGGCGCTACGAAACGGCCAATGGTCTGGCCCGCGACATTCAGCGCTTCCTGGCGGACGAGGTGGTTGAAGCTCGGCCGCCAAGCACCGCTTACCGACTGCAGAAGCTGATCCGTCGGCACAAGGGGAAAGTGCTGGCCGCGGGGCTGATCCTCGCGACGCTGCTGGCGGGCATCGTGGGCACGACCTGGGGCCTGCTGGAGGCCAACCGGGCCCGGGCCGCCGAGAGCGAACGTGCCACGGGCGAACGGCTGGCCAAGGAGCAGGCGGAACGGGAACGGGACGAGAAGGAGCAACAGCGCCGGTTTGCCCAGGCCATCGCCGATTTCCTCAAGGACGACCTGCTGGCGCTAACCAGCGTGGAAGGGCAGGACCGCTTCGGCGACCCCAAGGTCGACCTCCTCGGCAAGGATGCGACCGTGCGGCAGTTGCTCGACCGGGCCGCGGCCAAACTCGATCAGCGGCACGACCTGGCACCGAACATCGAAGCCGAGCTGCGCTGGATGATTGGCGTCAACTACCGCGCCTTGGGTCAGTACAGCCCCGCCATCGCCCATCTGGAACGGGCCATGGACCTGGCCCGGAAGACCTTCGGCCGAGATCATCCCGAGACGCTCCATGCACAGAACAGCCTGGCGATGGCCTACAGCGCTGCGGGGCGCTATGCCGACGCCCAGCGGCTGTTTGAAGAGAATTTGCGGCAGACCCGAACGGCATGCGGGCCCGATCATCCAGACACACTCAATAGCATGAGTAACCTAGCGCGGGCCTACCAGGTTGCGGGGCATCTGGACCGCGCCCTGCCGCTCCACGTAGAGACGCTGAAGCTGAGCCAGGCCAAACTGGGCGCAGACCACCCAGACACGATTCTCTACATGGGCAGCCTGGCCCAGTGCTATCGCTCGGTCGGCAAGTTGGACTTGGCCCTGCCCCTTCTGGAGCAAGCGGCCGCGCTGGCCATGGCCCAGTTCGGTGCCGATCGTCCGCAGACGCTGTGGTGCCAGGAGGCCCTGGCCAACGGCTATCGCGACGCCGGCCGTCTCGACCGGGCCGTGCCGCTGCTCGAGGAAGTCTGCAAAGGGTATTCCGCAAAGTTCGGCAGCGAGCATCCGCTCACGCTGCGGTCGATGGACAGCTTGGCGGGAGCCTATGTCTCGTCTGGGAAACGGAATCAGGCCGTGCCGCTCTACGAGGAGGCTCTGCGCCTTAGCCGGGAGAAGCTTGGCCCCGACCACCCGGAAACCCTGACCTTCATGAACAACCTCGCCGAGTGCTATCGCATCGGCGGGCAATGGGACCGAGCCTTGCCGCTCCTCGAAGAAGCGCTCAAGCGGCAGCGGGCCACACTGGGGCCGGATCATCCCGACACTCTCACCTCCATGAACAACCTGGCCCTGAGCTACCAGGCGGCTGGCCAGATCGAGCAGGCCGTGCCCCTGTTCGAAGAAACGCTACGGCAGCAGAAGGCCAAGCAAGGGCCGGACCATCGCAACACGCTCACTTGCATGAACAATCTGGGAATGGCCTACCAGGCAGCAGGAAAGGCGGAACAGGCGTTGCAGCTCTTTCGGGAAGCGGCCACCGGCGGTGAGCGGCTAGGCTTCCAGCACCCGTATGCCAGTCGCTTCGTCGGAAACCTGATCGGTAGCTACGAGCGGCTCGGGCAACTCGACCAGGCCGAAGTCTGGCGGCGCAAGTGGCTCGCGGTCGTCGAGAAGCAGTCAGGAGCGGCGTCGCTGCCCTACGCAAGCAACCTGGTCGCCCTAGGTGTGAACCTGCTGCAGCAAGAGAAATGGAGCGCGGCCGAGCCGATCCTCCGCGCGGGGCTGAAGATCCGAGCGCAAGCGGAGCCCGAGGCCTGGAGCACGTTCCACACCATGTCTTTTCTCGGGGCGGCAATCCTAGGTCGAGCCCGTGGACTGCCCGAGGGAGAAGAACGGACCCAATCGCTGGCCGAGGCAGAGTCCCTACTGGTGCAGGGCTACGAAGGGATGCGGCAGCGCGAGCAGACCATCTCCCCACAGGTCAAGGACCCATGGCACCCCGCGGCCATCGACCGCCTGATCGATCTCTACACCGTCCTGGGGCAACCCGAGGCGGTGAAGAAGTGGCAACAGGAACGAGCCCAATTCCCGCCACCCAAGGAATGAAGGCCTGTGGCGGAGGTAGCGCGAGGTTGGAGTCAAGCCATCATGCAGTACAAGGGCTATATCGCGCCTCCGTCGAGGACTATCTCGCCTTCTGCCGCGAGCGCGGCGAGAGCCCGGATAAGCCGTGACCAAGACGCGAAGGCCTGGCAAGCCAAAGGTTGCCAGGCCCAAGCAGCCCGTTCGACGGCAGTCGTAGCTTGCCCTCGTGGCTCCGCCCCGGGTTGGAGCGGAGCCGCGGTGGCTGGTCGTTGGATCGCTAGCCGGGCGGCGGCGACCCCTGGCCGCTGTCGCCCCGTAGACGCTTCAGGATCAGGTGATCCAGCGACAGGTGGCCCGGCCCGGTGAAGAAGAGGGCGACATAGGCGCAGAGGTAGACGGCCGACAGCTCCTTGGTTTGCCAGGCATCGTTGGCGTGGATGACAAAGTGGGCCACGCCCATGGTGAAGGCCAGCGGGAGGGCGGCCAGCCGCGTCGCCAGCCCGACGATCAGCAGGATCGAACAGCCGAACTCCGCTCCGATGGCACCCATGAGGCTGTACTGGCTGCCGATGCCGAGGGGATCGGGAAACGTCTCAACGAGTTTCTGGTAGTCGACCAGCTTCTGGTAGCCATGGACGAGCATCAGGCCGCCGAAGCCCGCACGGAGCAAGAGCAGGCCGAACGAAGTCAAAGCATCACGCATGGACCGTCTCCAAGTAAGGGATCAAGCGAGATCGAAGAGCATGATCTCAGCCGGCACGATTGCGGTAAAGCCCAGTTGGGGCTCCCCGCTCAGGCACCACAGCCACAACCGGTCTCCCAGACCCGGCCATCGGCAGCCATGACGGGCGTGTGGGCGTGCGGCGGCGGTGCCGGTTGGGAGTTGTTGTATCCGCCCCAGCGCGCGACTGGTGACCATTCGGGGCTGACGGGCGGCAGAGGCGGCGCGAGATTAGCGAATTCTCCCGAGCCATGCACGATTCGGCCGCCGACCACGGTCAGGACGCTCTCCAGGCCGCGAATGGCATCGTCCGCGACGGCGAAGTAGTCGTCGCTCAACACCGCCAGGTCGGCGAAACGTCCCAGTTCCAGTGTACCCTTCTGGTCATTCTCGTGACTGAACCAGGCACTGCCGTGCGTGTAGAGCCGCAGGGCTTCCGTGCGCGTCAGGCGGTCGGCTTCGTCGTGCAGCACAATGCCGCCGACTGTCTTCGCAGTGACCATCCACCAGAGGCAAGTCCAGGGATGGTAGCTGGCGACGCGGGTGCCGTCGGTACCGGCTCCCACCGGCAGCCCGGTCTGCAGCATGCGGCGGAGGGGTGGACGACGCTTGGCCGACTCGACCCCGTAGCGGCGGATGTAGTACTCGCCCTGGTACGCCATGCGGTGTTGCGTCGCGATCCCGCCGCCCAGGGCCGCGATCCGGTCGAGGTTCTGGGCCGAGACCGTTTCGGCATGGTCGATGAACCAGCGGAGCTGGTCGATTGGACTGTCACGGTGCACGCGTTCGAAGATGTCGAGGAAGCGGCTGATCGACTCGTCATAGGTCGCATGAATCCGCCAGGGCCAACGGGCTTCGGCCAGCTTCCGGATCACGGCTTCCAGTTCCTGTTCCATCAGGGGACGCAGGTCGGGGCGGGGCTGGAGGAAGTTCTCGAAGTCGGCCGCGCTCCAGACCAGATTCTCGCCGGCTCCGTTGACGCGGAGCAGGTCGTTCCCCTCTCCGGGCTTGGTCATTCCGAGCCAGCGGATGTAGTCGTCCAGCTCCTGGCCCGGCTTCTGCGCGAACAGGCTGTAAGCGATGCGGACCGTCAGGTGCCCCTCTTCGTTCAGCTTCTTCACGACGGCATAATCTTCGGGGAAGTTCTGGCCGCCGCCGCCGGCGTCCGCGACGCTGGTGACGCCGAACCGGTTGAGTTCCCTCATGAAATGGCGCGTCGAGTTGAGCTGGTCCTCGAACGAGAGCTTGGGCGCGTAGGCGATCGTCGAATAGAGGATGAGGGCACTGGGCTCCGCGATCAAGAGTCCCGTCGGATGGCCCTTGGCGTCCCGGGCGATGAGACCGCCCGGGGGGTTGGGCGTGTCCCGGTTGAAGCCGAGGACGCGCAGCGCCGCCCGGTTCAGCAAGGCCGAGTCATACAGGTGCAGGAGGAAGACCGGTGTGTCCGGCGCTGCCTTGTTGATCTCATCGAGGGTCGGCATGCGGCCTTCGGCAAACTGAAACTCGTTCCAGCCGCCGATCACTCGGACCCACTGCGGCGGCGGGGTGGCGTCGGCTTGCTGCTTCAATTGGGCCAAGGCCTGCGCCAGGCTGGGCACGCCGTCCCAGCGCAGCTCGAGGTTGTAAAACAGGCCAGCGCGAATGACGTGCAGGTGTGAGTCGTTCAGACCGGGAATGACGCGCCGCCGCTTAAGGTCGATGCGTTGGGTGTGGGCATCAGCCAAGGCGAGAACGTCCGCGTCGGTGCCAACGGCGGACACCAGCCCCGAGGTAACGGCGAGGGCGGAGGCCTCCGGCATCCCCGGGGCCAGCGTGGTGATCTTGCCGTTATGCAGTATCAGTTGGGGAGCCATCAGCCTCTCCTTCCGAGGGTGGGACGGTGTAGCCAGCCGGCAAAGACCCTGGTGAGGAGCGGCATCACACCCCAGGTCAGGGTCACAACCACGAACACATTGACGAGGGCCAGGACGGCCAGAGACGGCCAGCGGCTCAAGACCGGCGGCAACAGCGACGACCAGAGCAACACGGCGGGAAACACGCCCAACCAGGTGACGATGGCCATCTTCCAGCGGGGTGGCGGCGCCTGCCGGGTCTCGCGGAAGAAGGCCTCGAGCCCATGGAGTCGGCGGCGAATGGGCTCGCCCACGACCTTGTCGGCAATTTGCTCCTGCCAGGTACGAAACAGCTCCGACTCGTAGAACCGCCGACTGGCCTCCTCATCGGTGAAGGAACGGAGGATGCCATACTCGCAACCATCCGTCCCGGGCACGGGCGCGATGAGGTGGACACCCGTCGTACCGGGCGCGCGCAAGGACTCGTGGGCGAACTGCCGCAGGGCCTCCTCGAACGCTTGCTCGCAGCCCGGCTTCACCTGGCGGGTCACCGCGATGTGGACCGCTGGCATGGGTCACTCCAAGCAATGGGCAGGGACGCCGCTTGCCCGTGCGGGCGCTGCCCTGGCTGGTGCCGGCATTAGGGCACGTTCTTGCGGGCGGGCGGCGCCTTGTGGACCATCGTGTAGGCGTATTCGATGCCCACACCGTAGGCCCCACCATGCTCGCGGAAGATGTTCATCAGGGCGCCATAGTGCTCGCGGCGGGCCCAGTCACGCTGGAACTCCAGAACCGTGGCCACGGACGTCATCCGCACCGCGCCTGCCTGAACCATGCGTGACAGCGCCGCCTCGTGCGCGGCCGGCGAGGTGCCCGCGCAGGCATCCTCGACGACATAGACGTTGTACCCTGCCGCCAGCATGTTTAGCGTCGGCCAGGTGATGCACACTTCCGTCCAGAGGCCGGAGAGCAAGATGTTCCGCTTGCCCGTGGCCTTGATGGCCGCCCGGAACGGCTGGGAGTCCCACGAGTTCATGCCGGTCCGCTCGATCGGCTTCAGGTCCGGAAAGACATCCAGCAGTTGGGGCCAGGTCTGCCCGCTGAAGGATTCCGTCTCGACCGTGGTGATGAGGGTCGGCACGCCGAACTCCTTGGCCCCTTTTGCCAACATCACCACGTTGTTGAGCAGCAGTTGGCGGTCGATGCCGCTGCTGACCCCGAACGACATCTGCGGTTGCAGGTCGATGAAGGCCAGGGCACAGTTGTCGGCAGTCAACAAGCCGCCGTCGGTCTCGGGAAGAATGTGGGCCATGAGTGCGTTCTCCTTGCAAGGGGATAAGAGGGTCGGGGATCAAGCGAGATCGAAGAGCATGATTTCAGTCGCCTCGGTGGCGACGAAGGAAAGTTGCGGCTCCGCACTGACGGCAGCGCCGTCGCTGACGGCCAGGGGCTGGCCATTCAGCATGCCGCTGCCCCGCAGCACTTGCAGCCAGGCATGGCGGCCGGCGGGCAGCGCATGCTCAAGGTTCACCCCGGCGTCGAGCCTGGCCAGGTAGACCCGCGCATCCTGGTGAATGGCCAGAGCGCCGTCCGTCCCAGCGGGGGCGGCGACCAGACGCAGGCGGTTCCGCAATTCCTCGTCGGCAAACTGCTTCTGCTCATAGCTCGGCTCTAGCCCCGCCCGGTCGGGCAGCAGCCAGATCTGGTAGAGATGGGTCGGTTCGGTCGCCGACGGGTTGAACTCGCTGTGGGTGATGCCCCTGCCCGCGCTGATGCGCTGGAACTCACCCGGACGCAGCACGGCCCCATGGCCCATCGAGTCCTTGTGCTCCAGGGCTCCCGCCAGGACGTACGTGACAATCTCCATGTCGCGGTGGGGATGGGTGCCGAACCCCTGGCCCGCGGCGACGAAGTCCTCGTTCATCACCCGCAGCGACCGAAAGCCCCTGTGGGCCGGGTCGTGGTAGGAGGCGAACGAGAAGGTGTGGTAGGTGTCTAGCCAGCCATGGTCGGCGTGGCCGCGCTCACCTGCACGGCGGATACGGATCATGACGATACCTCCTAAAGGCCTCAGGTCGTGAGGCAGTTCTTGAGTCGGAAGCCGGCGAACGAGCCAGGCGACCCTACGGCAGCCGGGCCCGAGCTTTTTCAAGGAGCCGCGACAGCTCGACCAGCTCGCTGCGGCCCAGATGGCCCAGGAGCTCCTTGTGCAGCTGCCTGAGCGGTTCATCCATCCGCGCCAGCAGCTCCCTGGCCCGGGCGGTGATCTCGACGTAGACGACCCGCCGATCCTCCTGACAACGCCGCCGTTCCACTAGCCCTTGCTTCTGCAAGCGGTCGATGAGCCCGGTGATGGCGGGCACGACCTGGATCATACGCTCGGCGATTTCGAGCGACGGCATGGGCCGACCCGTGCCCCGGAGTATGCGAAGCACGTTGTACTGCGAGGCCGTCAGCCCAAACTCCCGGAAGAAACGGCCGAGCCGATTCTGCAGCCGGTCGCTGGTGCGGAGGATGTTCAGGCAGGCCTCCTGCTCGGGTGAGTCGAAGGGCCCGCGCTTGCCCAGCTCCTTTTGCAGTTGGCTCCTGGCCATCGCCGCCTCCTTGTCCGAATAGTTTATACATCAATCATTGTCATGTCAAGTGGTTGGCGCGCCGACAGGCCCCCGGTGGGGCCTGCCTGCGTGGAAAGTGGTGGGGCGGGTGGCACAGATGGATCGTTGCACGCCGGTCAGGAGGCGGCCACGGGCGGGAACCGCTCCGCAAGCCAGGTGCCCCATTCCTCCTTGGCCCGGGCCGCGACCTTGGCTCCATCGGCACCGTAGAGGTAGGCGCGGAGCGACACCATGGTCTGATCGCCCATGGGCATGATGAAGATGTGGGCCAGGCCGGGGGCTGGTCGCTCCAGCCGCAGCAACAGTTCTGGCTCCTCGTCGCCCATGCCCTCGAGGGCGGCCTTCACCTGCGGGGCATTCGCGCGGGCCCGGAGCAGTTCCGGATCGACGATCTTCTTCTCCACCAGGCCCGACAGCGCGGGCGCGCCCGCCGCCGAGGCGACTCGGCCCGTCGCCTCGTCGATGGTCAGCGCACTCTTAACGGTGCGCCAGGTTTCCGGCCCTGCCGCCTTGCTGAAGGCAGCCAGGTCGAAGGTCGAGCAGTCCTGCCCAGCGAAGTGCATGAGATTGAGCCGCAACATGCGGAAGAACGATGCCCAGCCGTAGGTGTGGCCTTCGAACTCGCCGTCCCATTGGTCGGAGTCGGCGAACCAGCGATGCACCACCCGCACCACGCAGGTACCGCCGGCCCGTGTCTCGACGATCCACTCCGTCGCGACCTTGCCCGGCCCTTCCTCGGTCTCGGCCACAAAGCGGTGGGGCGGGTTCCAGAGCGTGATCGCGGCCACCGAGTCCATCCCCGGGCCGAAACTACTCACGGCCTTGCCGCCTGCACGCTCTTCAATTGTCGTGGGCACGAACCAGGACGAAACGCCCTTCCCTGTGGCAATCGCCTTCCACACTTCATCCGGCGTGCCGGGAACTTCGACTTCGGCCTCGACAGAGCGGCGGCCGTCTGGGTCTTTCTTCACGGGCATGGCTAGTCCTTTCTGGGGTTGGGCTCGGTGGGCCGGGGCAATGGATGGGCCAGGAGCACCAGCCGATGGTCGCGCCCGCCGGGCGCGGCTTCATCGTGGTACTTGGCCACGAGACGCTGGATCGCTTCCGTGAGTTCCTCGGTGAAGGCGGCCCGCTCCCGAGCCGACCGGAAACGGATGACCGTATCCACGGACAAGGTGGCCAGGTGCTTGCCCGCCGCCTGGGCTCGGCGCAAGAGATCGCCGATCTCACGCACCGCCCGGGCCGCCAGGGCAATCAAGTAGCTGGCCGACAGGCGATCCTTCTCCCGCCCGGGATCGACGGCGACGGGTCCCATCGCACTGGGCGAGCCGACATACGAGGACGCCGCCGCCGCCAGCCGCCGCTCTGTCAGCCCGCCCCAGCGTTTCTCACTGGCGACGTGGACCAGACCATGGGCCTCCAACGTCCGCAGGTGGTAGTTCACCTTTTGCCGTGGGAGGCCAATACGGTGGGCCAGCGCCGCTGCCGAGGCCGGCTCTCGCAGCTCCGCGAGCAACCGGCTTCGGACCGGGTCGAGAGCCACGGTCGCGGCCGCGGGATCGTCAATGACACCAATACTTGCCATGCCCCCAGTCTAGCTTTGACAAGAAAAGTTGTCAATAGCCGAACCAGGAAAAATCCAGGTGCGCCATCCGCACCACCGCAGCGGACTACGGTGACATGGGTCCGTCATCCTGCTCGCGCGGCAAGCGGGCCAGCAGCACTGTCCCGAGTGCCATCAGGCCGGCGGCGAGGGCGAAGCCGAAGGCTGGGGCGACCAACGTCCACAGGAGCCCGACCAGGCTGCTCGAAAGAAACTTGGCCGTGCCGTTCACGGTGCCGAGCGCCCCCAGACTGGTGCCGAGCGTGGCCGGCGTCACCATGCTGGCGGTGACCGTCGACTCCAGGGCTTCCTGAATGGCCATGTAAACTCCCGCCACAAAGAAGATCGCTCCCAAGTAGGGCAGTTGGCCTAGCCCGAAGGCAAACGCGGCGGCCGTCGCCAGGGCCATTGTCACACCCAGGAGATAGCCGCCAACAAGCACCGGCAGCGCCCCCAGCCGGTCGGCCAGCATGCCCACCGGGAACGAGGCCGCCGTCTGGACCAGGTTGCGGCCGACGTAGAGCAGGCCGGCGATCTGAGCGGCGGCCACGATGCCATACTCGGGCCGGAGCAGCTCCGTGGCTGCGAGGATGAGCAAGCTATGGGAGAAGTCGCCGACGCCGAAGAGGCCGACCGCTCCAAGGTAGCGCTTGAACCGGACCGGCAGCCCGCGCAGCGACGTCAGGAATCGCAGTGCCGGGTTGGGCGAGTGAGCGGGATCACGCACCAGCAGCAGGAAGGAGAGCACGGCAAGGATGCCGGGCACCAGGCTCAGCCAGAGGACCAGGCGGAACGGCCCCGCCAGGTCGTCCCAGGCCAGCGTCTGGGCCCGGCCCAAGAGCCAGACGCCGAGCAAGGGGCCGAGCACCGCCCCGGCGGTGTCCATGGCTCGATGGAAGCCGAAGGCGCGGCCGCGGGCCTCGGGTCTGATCGACTGGATCACAATGGCATCGCGCAGCGGGCCGCGCAGCCCCTTGCCGAACCATGAGACGATGCGCCCCGCCAGCAGCAAGGGCCAACCGACGGCCAGAACGATCAAGGCTTGGCCCACCCGCGTCAGGGCATAGCCGACGAGCACCAGCAGCTTGCGGCGTCCGAACTTGTCGGAGATGAAGCCGGCCACCATCTTGGTGAAGCTCGCCACCATGTCGGCGACGCCTTCAACGATCCCGAGCACGGCCGCGGGGATGCCCAGCACGGCCAGGAAACCCGGCAAGATCACGGTGGCCGTTTCGTAACAGCAATCGGCGCACGCACTGGTGAGCCCCGCACCGAGCACGGTGCGATTCCACCAGCGCGGCGGCGAGTCAGACGCCGCCGGAGTGGCCTCGGCTGAACCGCCTTCCGCCATCGAGCGTGCTCCGGATCAGGATGCGGCACCGACCCCTAGCTTCGGCCAGCACGCCCGCCGCCCCATGGCCGGCAGCGGCACCACCGCTACCCGGCGGCCAGGATCGTCT
>CALLZJ010000247.1 GCA_937858435.1 uncultured bacterium | reverse complement strand
CTCCGGCGCCCTCCACCCGACTGAAGTAAGGCGGCCCAGCCGCTGGTCGAGGCCCGGCTGCGCATGACGTTGGGTATCACGTTCTTGTATCTCGCCGAGCACGATGAGGCGCGAAGCCAATTCGAACGATCAAGAGCCCTCTATGCTTGCCACCTGGGACCGGACCACGCCTACACGCTCAAGTGCATGAACAATCTTGCCGTCAGTTACCAGGGCTTGAACCGCCAGGCTGACGCGCTCAAGTTGCGTGAAGAGGTGCTCGCGATTCAGAGGCGGGTGCTGCCCCGGGACCACCCCGACACGCTCATGAGCATGACCAACCTGGCCAACAGCTACGCGGAAGTGAACCGCCCGGCCGAGGCGCTCAAGCTACGCGAAGAGGTGCTCGCGATGCACAAGCGGGTGCTGCCCCAAGACCACCCTGAAACGCTCATGTGCATGAACAATCTAGCCAGTAGCTACGCGGCCCTAAACCGCCAGGAAGAGGCGCTCAAGCTGCGCGAGGAAGCGCTCGCGATTCAAAAGCGGGTGCTACTTCAGGACCACCCCGACATGCTCCGAACCATGACGGGTCTGGCCAACAGCTACGCCGCCCTAAACCGTCCGATCGAAGCGCTCATGCTGCGCGAGCATGTACTCCTGATCCAGAAGCGCGTGCTGCCCCAGGACCACCCCGACACGCTCATAAGTATGAACAACCTGGCCGTGAGCTACGCGGGCCTAGACCGTCAGCACGAGGCGCTTAAGCTGCGCGAGGAAGTGCTCGAGATCATGAGGCGTGTGCTACCCCAGGACCACCCCCAAACGCTTACGAGTATGAATAACCTGGCCATCAGCTATGCGGACCTAAACCGTCAGCACGAGGCGCTCAAGCTGCGCGAGGAAGTGCTCGAGATCCAGAAGCGCATGCTGCCCCAGGACCACCCCGAAATGCTGGTGAGCATGAGCAACCTGGCCACCAGCTACGCCGCCCTCAACCGCCCGAAAGAGGCGCTCACGCTGCGTGAGGCGGTGCTCGAAATCCAGAAGCGCGTGTTGCCCCAGGACCACCCCGAAACACTCCGGAGCATGGTGAATTTGGCCGCGTCTTTGATCGAGGCGAATCGAACGACCGAAGCGCTCGCGCTAATCGACGAATTCCTGGCTAAAGGCAACTGGCCGGGGGTCGATCCCCGTGTCGTGCCATTTGCCATTGGGTTGCGAAAGACGCTCTTTAGCAAGGCCGGTGATCCCGTCGGCTGCCGGACGACGGCAGAGATGTGGGAAAATCTCTGCCGCACCGACGCACACAGCCTTTTCGGCGCCGCGTGCCTCCGAGCCATCACCGCCGCCGTGCAAGCAAAGACCCCTGGGGCTGACGCTGCCCAACTCGCACAGGCGGATGCTGACAAGGCCATGGCATGGCTTCAACTGGCCGTCAAGGCAGGCTGGACGGATGCGGCGCAGATCAAGGCAGGCACCGAACTCGACGCCCTTCGTGACCGCGAGGACTTTAAGAAGTTGTTGGCAGAGTTGGAGGCTAAGGCAGCGACGAAGCCGTGAACCGCCGCATGGCCCCTAGAGCAGGGACAGGTCGGACGAGGTGAAAAAGTGGCAGGCGGAGCGGGACAAGTACCCCACAACTAAGGCGTCCGAGGAGAAATGAACGCCGCTGAGTACTTGCCGCAGGTCTACGACGAACTCCGTAAGCTGGCCGGTGCCAAGCTGGCGACGGAGAAGCCCGGCCACACCCTCGACGCCACCGCGCTGGTCCACGAAGTGTTCCTCAAGCTCGGAGGAGAGCGGTCCTTTGCCTCGAGAAGCGACTACCTGAAAGCAGCCGCCGAAGCGATGCGGCGCATCCTCGTCGATCATGCCCGGGCCCGCAATGCCGCCAAGCGCGGCGGCAACCGGCGCGTCGCTCTGGAATCGGAACATCTCGCCATTTCGCGGCCAGAAGACGCCGACGCCACCGAAGCTCTCGACGCCGCCCTGATTGCGCTGGCCGCCGACCAACCGCAGATCGCCGAGCTGGTCCAGCTCAAGTACTTCGGGGGTCTGACGCTCGCCGAGAGCGCGAAGGTCCTGGGGGTGTCGGCGCGTACCGTCGACACCTGGTGGGCCTACGCCCGTGCCTGGCTCGCCGTCAAGCTCGGCGACTCCAGGTGAGCCTGTGCGATTAAACCTGAGATCGTCCCTCAAGGAGTCTTGCGGCGCATCTATTCCAAACCGTGCGTGAGATCTTTCAAATCCTGAGGGATGACATCGTGACTGGCCAGCAATGCTCGCTGCTCCGCGTCTAAGGCTGGTGCAATGCCCACGAGTTGATGAGTCCAGTCCTGGTACGTCGGCACCGTCTGCAGAAAGCGCGCCACATGTTGCTTCAAGTTGTTGACATCGGCAATGAGCTTACCCGGTGAACGCTTGCAGGAGCCGAAACGAATGGTCTGCTTCGCTTCGTTGACGGCGACAAGATCGATTTCTGTGCCGGCCCGGTCCCAGAACCCTTGAATCCGGTGGGTCACGGAAAAATCACCGATGCTCTTTCGGCTTCGTTCCTCATAGAGTTGATCGGCCAGCTTTTCCAGTGAACTGCCCTCGACACCAGCCAGGCGCTCGTCGGCTTCAGCGACCAGTTCCTGGAGAGGTCGAAACGCGATCGCTGAAACTGGATTGGCCAACGCCGCCAGCCATGACCGAGGAAATTGTCGGTCACGTAGTAGCGTCCACGCTTGGCCTGTGGCCTTGCGAACACCGGCAACCTGCGTTCGATGAGCCCGAACCGTTCAATGAGAACCTGCAAATAGCCGCCAACCTGGGTGGCGGGGTTCTTGTTGGCCCCTTGAATCGCCTGTAAAAGCTCGCTGTGCATGCACCCCGGATTGCGAGCCACGTGCTTCAAGACGACATCATATCGTCCGTGCAGTTCGCACAGAAACCAGTTCTCGGCTTCTGAACGGAGGGGTGAGGAGCTTTCAAAGAAAATGCGTCGCAGCAAGGTCTTGCGGTCCGCAGCCAGCACATGCTGTTCGAGCAGTCCCGGTAAAACTTCGGCACTCCCTCCATTCGGACATGCACATCTCCAGAGATAAGGCCGCCATTCAATATTTAAGTAAATCAATTCTATCTCACGAGGCGACTAGATGCAAGTCTTTTGTCCAAAATGGTTTACAGTCTCAGTTTATGGTCTTGAGCCGGCGGAATTGCCGCCAAGTCTGCCGCCCCATCAAACCCCTGCCGATACCGGCAAAGGAAGAGTCCAGCGGTCGCTAAGTGTCGACCGCTGGACTCATGGGGTCTGCCGCTAGGATCGGGCCAGGTCGAAGCGGTCCAGGTTCATCACCTTGTCCCAGGCCGCGACGAAGTCGGTCACGAATTTCGCCTGACCGTCGGAACTGGCATAGACTTCGGCCAGGGCCCGGAGTTGCGAGTTCGAACCGAAGACCAGATCGACCCGCGTGGCGGTCCACTTGACCGTGCCGGACTTGCGGTCGCGTCCTTCGAACAGGTCGCCGTCGCTGGACGTCGGCTTCCACTCCGTGCTCATGTCGAGCAGGTTGACAAAGAAGTCGTTGGTCAGGGCTTCGGGCCGTTTGGTGAAGAGGCCATGCGTGGTGCCGCCGACGTTGGTCTTCAGCACGCGCATGCCGCCGACGAGCACCGTCATCTCCGGCGCAGTGAGGGTCAGCAACTGGGCCTTATCCACCAGCAGCGCCTCGGCCGCGATGGTGTACGTGCCCTTCATGTAGTTGCGGAAGCCGTCCGCAATGGGCTCAAGGAAGGCCATCGAATCCATGTCGGTCTGCTCCTGCCCCGCATCCATGCGTCCCGGAGCGAAGGGGACCGTGACGAAGTGGCCGGCATTCTTGGCCGCTTGCTCGACGCCGGCACAGCCGCCCAAGACGATCAGGTCGGCGAGCGAAACCTTCTTGCCACCCGACTGAGCCTTATTGAACTCCGCCTGGATGCCCTCCAGCGTCTTCAGCACCTTAGCCAGTTGGGCGGGCTGATTGACGGGCCAATCCTTCTGCGGAGCGAGACGGATGCGGGCGCCGTTGGCGCCGCCGCGCTTGTCGGAGCCGCGGAACGTGGATGCCGCCGCCCAGGCCGTGGAAACCAGTTCCGAAGCCGATAGGCCCGAGCCCAGCACCTTGGCCTTGAGCGCAGCGATGTCCTGGGCGTCGATCAGCTTGTGGTCAACAGCGGGAATAGGGTCCTGCCAGAGCAGTTCTTCCTTGGGCACTTCCGGCCCGAGATATCGGGCGCGCGGACCCATGTCGCGGTGGGTCAGCTTGAACCAGGCCCGGGCGAAAGCGTCGGCGAACTGGTCCGGATTCTCCATAAACCGGCGCGAGATCTTCTCATAGGCGGGATCGAAGCGGAGCGACAGGTCCGTCGTCAACATGGTCGGCACGTGCTTCTTGGCCGAATCGAATGCGTCGGGAATCGTGGCCCCGGCCGCCTTGGCCACCCACTGATGGGCGCCGGCCGGGCTCTTGGTGAGTTCCCATTCGTAGCCGAACAGGTTCCAAAAGAAGTTGTTGCTCCACTTGGTGGGCGTCGTGGTCCAGGTGACCTCGAGGCCGCTGGTGATCGTGTCGGGCCCCGCGCCGCTGCGGAAGCTGCTCTTCCAGCCCAGCCCCTGCTCTTCGAGGCCGGCGGCTTCGGGCTCGGGTCCCACATGAGTGGCTGGCCCCGCGCCGTGGGTCTTGCCGAAGGTGTGCCCGCCGGCGATGAGGGCGACCGTCTCCTCGTCGTTCATGGCCATGCGGCCAAAGGTCTCGCGAATGTCCCGGGCAGCGGCAACCGGGTCCGGATTGCCGTTCGGACCTTCGGGGTTGACGTAGATGAGGCCCATCTGCACGGCGGCGAGGGGGTTCTCCAGATTCCGATCACCCGAGTAGCGCTTATCGTCCAGCCAGGTCTTCTCGGCACCCCAGTAAACGTCCTGGTCCGGCTCCCAGACGTCTTCGCGGCCGCCGGCAAAGCCGAAGGTCTTGAATCCCATCGTTTCGAGGGCGACGTTCCCCGCCAGGATCATCAGGTCGGCCCAGGATATCTTCTGACCGTACTTCTGCTTGATGGGCCAGAGCAGGCGGCGCGCCTTATCCAAGCTGACGTTGTCGGGCCAACTGTTGAGCGGGGCGAAGCGCTGCTGGCCGCGGCCGCCACCGCCCCGGCCGTCACCGGTGCGGTAGGTGCCGGCGCTGTGCCAGGCCATGCGAATGAAGAGCGGGCCATAATGGCCGAAGTCCGCCGGCCACCACTCCTGCGAGGCGGTCATGAGCGCTGCCAGGTCCTTCTTCAGAGCAGCGTAGTCCAGGCTCTTGAACTCCTTGGCATAGTTGAAATCTTCGCCCAAGGGATTGGACTTGGCGGAGTGCTGGGCCAGAAGTTCAAGCTTGAGATGGCTTGGCCACCAGTCGCGGTTGGAGGTGCCGCCGCCGGCGACGTGCTTGGTGGCCCCGTTGGTCACTGGGCACTGGCTAGCCTGAGTCATGAGGTGTGCTCCTTGAGAAGCCTGGATGCTGCGCGTCAAGATGCCGGCCGGAGCGGCGGCAGGAGGTCGGGACCTCAGATTACCCTAGTCCGGCAAGGGCCGCGTCGCCACTCCCTTTCAGA
>CALLZJ010000246.1 GCA_937858435.1 uncultured bacterium | reverse complement strand
CTGATCACCTTGGCGGCCTGTCCGTTTGTGATTGCGGGCTTGCAGCAGGTCAGTGCCTGGTGGGCCCGTCGCAGTCCCATCGAGCCCCGCCTGGCCACGGCAATCATGGTCGGCGTTCTGGTCGCAACGACCGTGATGCCGAACCTGAAGCCGCGTCATCAGCAGCGCCTGGTCCATCGTGACGCCGGCTTCTGGTTGGCCAGTCACACCGGGCCGGCGGATCACGTCCACGATCCCTATGGCTATGCGACTTTCTACGCCGACCGGCCCTATGTCTTCCGCCGCCCAGGCATCCCCAGCAAACGGCAGTTCGTGCTCATGGAGCCGGGCGAGAAGGACAAGTCGCGGCTGGCGGTGATTAATGAGGTGCGGCGCAAGGGCGAGGCCGTGATGGCCTGGCCGAGCGCCACCCAGCCGCAACTGGTCCTGTACCAGGCCCACTTCATCCCGCCCGGGGCCCGAGCCGCCCGCCCATAGCCAGCCCGGGAGCCGGCCAGTGACTTTCGCCTCGGCACGGTTCGAGAACCGTGTCGCCGTTAGCCAGCCTTGGCCTGGGGCGGCGGGGTCTGAGCGGCGGCCTTGGCCTCGGCCGCCTTCTTTTCAATCGCCTTACCCATGACGCGCAGGACCAGCCAATCCCCCACACGCGTTGGCAGAACCCGGTTGAGCAAGAGGAGGAAGCGGGTCTTGAAGGGGAAGGCGATGTAGCGTTTCTTCCTTTCGATGGCCCGCATCATGATGGCCACGGCCTCTTCCACAGTCAACATCCCCGGCATGGGAACGTCGATGTTCTTGGTCAGGTTGGTTTTGATCCAACCCGGACAGATGGAAGTGCAATCGATGTTGTGCGGCAGGAGTTCAACGCGGAGGGCGTCCATGAGAGATGCTGCCCCGGCCTTGCTGGCACAGTAACCCGCCATGAGCGGCAAGCCGCGATAGGAAGCCAGGCTCACGATCCCCACGACGTGGCCACGCCGACGTTCGATCATGCCGGGCAAGACCGGTTCGAGCGTGTTGGCGATGCCCACGAGGTTGACGGCGACCTGCTTCTCGAAGACGGCGGCGCTGAAACCGATGACGGGGTTATCCATGCCGATGCCCGCATTGGCCACGACGACGTCGATGGGGCCGAGTTCTGCTTCGAGCTTGCGGACGGCGGCGTGCATCTGCTCGAGCCGGGTCACGTCACCGAGGGCCCAAGCGCCCGGGGGCTGCGTGGTGCCCGCGGCGGCCGCCAGGTCCTTCATGAGAACTTCGAGCGGTTCGCGGGCCAGGTCGATGGCTGCGATGCGGGCGCCCCGCCGCACGAACTCCAGGGACAGTTGCCGGCCGATGCCCGAAGCGGCCCCCGTGATCAAGACCACCTGATTGGCGTAGTTCTGGCTCATGTGTGCATCCATTCAGGAACAGAGAGAAGGAATCCGTACGATCAGCCCGAGCCGATCGAGATACTCGACGACGACCAGGTCGTGAGCTTGCGCGCGGTCCGGGTCAGGAACAGGCTTTCCAGTTTGTCCGCGAGTGCCTCCGGCGTGAAGGGCTTGCGGATCAGGTCTTGGTTGAACTTGAGCGAAGGCAAGAAGCGGCTGCCGGTCTCCTTGGCATAGCCGGTCATGAAGAGAACCTTCAGATCGGGACGCGACGTGACCAGTTCGCGCGCCAGGTCGGGACCGTTGAGGTGCGGCATGACGACGTCGGTAACGAGTGCGTGGATGGGTTCGTCAAGTTTGCTGGCCAGTTCGCGGGCCTCCTGACCGTGGGCGGCAGTGAGGACGCGGTAGCCGGCCAGCGTCAGCACGCGCTCGGCGAAGGAGCGAACCGACTCTTCGTCCTCAACCAACAGGACCGTACGGCCATTGCCCGAACGGACGGGCGGAGCCGCGGATACGCGGGGCTTGGCCTCGATCGGCTGCCCACCGGGCACGCGCGGGAGAAAGATGCGAAACTCAGTGCCGCGCCCCGACGCACTCTCGACCTGGATGAAGCCTTGGCTCTTGCGAATGATCTCGGCGGCGGAGGCTAGTCCTAGTCCCGTACCTTGTCCGGGTGCCTTGGTGGTGAAGAACGGCTCGAACAAGTGGGCCCGCACATGGTCGTCCATGCCCTGGCCCGTGTCGATGACACTGAGCACGGAATAGCCGTCCAACGGCGTTTCCTCCCGGGCCGAAGCCGGTGTCTGCGGCGACAGATCGGCATGAGAGGGCGCGCGGGAGATGGAGGTCCGCAGCGTCAGGGTGCCGCCCATGGGCATGGCGTCCCGGGCATTGAGGGCCATGTTCAAGATCACCGATTCGAGCTGCGTGGGGTCCGCCCGCACCTGGCCGACCTGGGCGTCGAGGTCGAGTTCGATGACGATGTGCTCGCCGAGCAACAACCGCATCAGCTTCTCCAGGTCCTGCACGATGGCATTCAATTCGAGCAGCCTCGGCATGACGACCTGGCTGCGCGAGAAGGCGAGCAACCGGCGCACCAACCCCGCGGACCGTTCGCTGGCCTTGATGATCTCGATGAGGCCCTCGCGGACGTTGGTCTGGTCGGGCCGCACTTCGTCCAGGAGCATGTTGCTGTAGCCCAGGATCGCTGTCAACATGTTGTTGAAGTCGTGGGCGATGCCGCTCGTGACCCGGCCCACGGCGTCCAGCTTGCCGGCCTGGACCAACTGCTGTTCGAGCAGTCGGCGGCGGGTGTTGTCGATCAGGTAGCCGCGAATCTTGGTTAGCCGGCCCCGCTCGTCGAATTCGCCGATGACGTTCTCGATGACGAAGATCGGCTTTCCGTCTCGGCGCCGCAGCTCGGCCTCCAGCCCTTCGATCTTGCCTTCACGTTGGATTCGTTCGATGAAGCTCAGGCGGTCTGGCTGCACGGGGTAGAGGTCATTGAGATTGCCCTTGAGGGCCTCGTCGACGCTGGCAAAGCCGAAGATGCTGGCGAACACGCGATTGCAGGCCAAGAGTTCGCCGCTGGGTGAGCTGATGTAGTTGGCCGACAGGCTCTCTTCGAAGAAGCGCCGATAGCTCTCTTCTTGCCGGGCGAGTGAGGATTGAGCCAGTTGCCGTGAGCGGACTTCGGCGGCCAGGGCGTTGTTGGCCAGACTCAAGGCCTGCGACCGCTCTTCCAGCTTGGCCAGGTCGCGGCGGTAGAGCGTGGAGATGACCATGAGCACCGCCACCAAGAGGCACGAGGTGAAGGCCATGATCGGGAACAAGACGCGATGGGGGTCGCGTTGCTCGCTGAACTGGAAGAAGTCCTGCCGGAGCGTGGCGGCCGTTTCGTTGACGCCTTGGGCGGCCCGCACGACCCGCAGGGCCAACTCGCCGAGTCCGACGCGCCGGGCCGCGGCGGGCAAGCCATCGACAGCCATCGCCGCCGCGGTGATGGCCTCGATCTGCCCCTCCATCGACTCCATGAGCGTCGCCAAGGCGTCGTCGGGGTAAGTGCCTTGGGGCCAGGATTCGGAGCGAAGCACGTCTGCGGTCTTCCACGCCTGCCATAAATCCGCCGGGGCGGTCGACATGGGCGCCGCACTTTCGGCCATGTCGATGTGCCAGTCGAGCAAGCCGTCGCGGAGCTTGACCAGATTGGCCAACAGGACCGACTGCCTCTCTACCAGCACGCGATCGTAGCTCGTTCGCACCGAGAACCAGATCGTGCTGCCCAGGAGCAGGACGCCCAGGAAGAGCAGCACCGCCAGCCAGGCATTGAGGATGAACATCCACGACCCGGGCCGAGGGTTTGCCAGCGGATTGGGTGCGGGACTAGCCTTGGCCAACCTGGTGCTCCTCTGCATGCCGGCTCTGCAGGCGAACGCAGCGATTTACACTGGTTCTATTCTGTGGAGCTTACCACAGCCACGCCATCAAATTCAAACGACTTGCCGCGTTCCGAGGGCGTCTGACGCTAGGAGGTGGCCTCGGGCTCGGTGCCAGACGCAGTCGAATCATCCGCCGCCGGGGCGTCGTTCGAGTCGCCGCCGCCCTCCTCAGCCTCGATCCCGTTCCCTTCGGCCTCTTCCTCGCGAACCACCTTGGTCACGGTCACGACCTGATCCCCCTCCTGCAGGTTGACCAGCCGCACGCCTTGCGTGTTGCGGCCCACGATGCGAATCTCATCGACGCTCATCCGGGTCACCATGCCGAACTGCGTCATGATCATGACGTCGTCGCCGGGACTGACGGCCGCGACCGTCACCACGTAGCCATTGCGCTCGCTGGTCCGAATGTCACGCAGTCCCTTGCCCCCACGCCGCTGCTTGCGGTAGCGCATGGCCGAACGCTCTTCACCCTCGGTCGTGCCCTCGGCTGCAGGCTCAGAAGCGGGCTCCGTATCCGCCTCTTCCTCGCTGCCTTCACCCTCGGCCGCGGTGTTGCCGCCGAAGGGCGTTCGCTTGCCGTACCCGTTCGCGCACACGGTCAACATGTGGCCCGCTTCTTCGGCCACCACCATTCCCACGACCTCGTCGCCCTCTTGCAGGTTGATTCCGCGCACACCCTTGGTGTCCCGGCCCATCGGACGGGCATCGCTCTCGGCGAACCGGATTGCCATGCCCTGCTGGGACGACAGCACCACTTCGTCACCGGCCTGGGTCAGCACCACCGAGATGAGTTGATCGCCATCTTCCAGGTGAATGCCAATGATGCCGCCCGACTTGGGCCGGCTGTAGGCCTCCAGGGCGGTCTTCTTGACCAGTCCGCGCTTCGTGGCCATGAGCAAATGGCGATTGGGATCGAAGCGCCGCACGGGAATGACGCTGCTAATCTTTTCATCGTCACGCAGCGAGAGCACATTGGCGATGGCCCGGCCGGCGGCGGTCCGGCTCATTTGCGGAATGTCGTACACCTTCAGCCAGTAGACCTGGCCGCGATTGGTGAAGAAGAGCAGATAAGCATGCGTGCTGGCGACGAAGAAGTGCTCGATGAAATCGTCGTCGTGGGTCTGGGCCCCGGTGACTCCCCGGCCGCCGCGCCGCTGGCTGCGATAGGTGTTGATCGGCAGCCGCTTGATGTAGCCCTTGTGGCTCAGGGTGACGACATTCTCTTCCTCGGCGATCAAGTCTTCGAAGCGGACTTCGCCGGGTGCCGAGGGGAGAATCTGCGTCCGCCGCTCATCGGCATAGCGGTCGCGGAGTTCGACGGTCTCGCGGCGCACGACGGCCAGGACGTTCGCCTCGCTGGCCAGCAGTTCTTCGTAGGATCGGATGGCGCTGCGTAGTTGGCCATACTCGCGGAAGATCTCGTCGCGCTCCAGGGCCGCAAGCTGGCCCAGTTGCATGCGGACCACGGCCTCGGCCTGTTCCTCGGACATGGCGAATTCGTCCCGGGCGCCGAGTTCGCGCACCAAAGCGGCGAAGCCGTCGGCTCCCAGGGCTCTTTCCATCAGGGCGGCAGAGACGCCCATCGCCACCAGGCGCTGCTTGGCTTCCGCCCGGCTCGGAGCGGCTCGGCAGATGGCGATGACTTCATCCAGCGACGCGATGGCGATGAGCTGCCCTTCGAGCACATGGGCGCGCCGCTTGGCCTCGCGGAGCAGATACTCCGTCCGCCGCCGGACGACCCGGGCCCGGTGAGATCGGAAGAGCGTCGTGTAGGGAAAGAGTGTAGATCTCGGTGGTCGC
>CALLZJ010000245.1 GCA_937858435.1 uncultured bacterium | reverse complement strand
CTTCGCCTACCAACTTACCCGCAAGCGCCTTACCCACGAGGACGTCGGACACCGCCGCCAGCAGCGACACCTTGCCTTCCTCACCCGCCCAGCCCAAGAGCACCACGGCCGAGCCGGCCTTCTGCTTGAGCCGATCCACCTGCTGGCGGATGGCATCGTCGGCCGCGGTCGGCACCTCCCCCACGATCACCGCCGCCGATCCCACCCGGACCGCCTCGGCCAGCAGCCGATCCACAGCCGAAGCCAGGTCGCCCGAGCCCCCACCCTTCTTCAGTTGCTGCTGGAGCTTCTTCACTTCCTCCTGCAGCTTCTCCACGCGGTCGGGCAGGTCGCTAGCCTGGCAGCGGAAGCGGTCGAGCAGCCGGGCCAGCACAGCGTCCTGTTCCTGGGCATGCCGCACGGCCCCGGGGCCGGTCAGGGCGGTGATCCGGCGGATGCCCTTGCCCGTCGCCTCCTCGCCCACCAGCTTGAAGAAGCCGATCTGCCCGGTGCGGTCCAGGTGCGTGCCGCCGCAGAACTCCCGGCTGAACCCGTCGCCGATCTCGACGACGCGGACCACGTCGCCGTACTTGTCGCCGAAGAAGGCCCGCACCCCGGGCAGCTTCTTGGCATCGGCGATGGCCAACTCACGCCAGTGAACCTCCAGGTCCTGGGCGATGCGCTCGTTGACGAGCCGTTCGACCTCGGCCCGCTGCTCCGCCGTCACGGCAGCTCCATGGGCAAAGTCGAACGTGAACTTGTGTGGCCCGACGAAGCTGCCGCGTTGCTCGACGTGGTCGCCCAGCACGTGCTGCAAGGCCCAGTGGACCAGGTGCGTGGCGGTGTGATTCTTCCGCGTCAAGTCGCGGGCCGGGTCCACTTGCAGCCAGGCCTTCTGGCCCACTTCCATCTTGCCGGCCACGACGCGACCCAAGTGGATGACCGCGCTGCCCAGCTTCTGCGTGGCGGCGACGCTGAAGGTGCCGCTGCTGGTTTCGATGTGGCCCGTGTCGCCGACCTGCCCGCCCGCCTCGGCATAGAAGCAGGTCTTATCGAGAATCAGCGCCGCCTCGGCCCCTTCGCCCAGCGTGCCGAACTCCAGGAACTGGTTGTCCTGAATCCAACCGAGGACTTTGCCTTCGCCCACCAGGCCGAACCACTTGGAGCGGTCGTCGGTGGCGGGCAGTTGGCCACTGACCTTGAGGGCTTCGACCTTGACCACGTCCTTGCCGCGAGAGATCTCCTCGTGCTCTTTCATCCGGGCCAGGAAGCCGGCTTCGTCGATGGTCAGCCCACGCTCCTGGGCCATTTGCCGGGTCAGGTCAGGCGGAAAGCCGAAGGTGGTGTAGAGATTGAAGACGTCGTCGCCGGCCACCATGGTGAACTGCACCGACCGAGCGCGCTCGGCTGCTTCCTCGAACAGCGACAGTCCCCGCTCAATCGTCCGCAGGAAGTCCGCCTCTTCGCCCTGGATCACCTCGGCGACCTTGGCTGGATGGTTCTTCAGTTCCGGGAACGCGCCCCCCATGTGGCTGATGACAGTCGGCACGAGTTTGAACAGGAACGGCTCCCGCTGGCCGAAGCATTGCCAGCCGAAGCGCACGGCCCGGCGGAGGATGCTGCGGAGCACGCTGCCGCGCCCCTTGTTGCTGGGTAGCGCCCCGTCGGTGATGGCGAAGCTGAGCGTGCGGATGTGGTCGGCCAGCACGCGGAAGCCGACGTCGCCCAGGTCCTCGAGCCGGCCGCCATACTCCTTGCCCGTGAGCTGCCCGATCGCGTCCATGATGGGCCCAAACACGTCGGTGTCGTAGTTGCTCTCCTTGCCCTGGAGCACGGCGGCGATGCGCTCGAAGCCCATGCCCGTGTCGACGTGCTTGGCTGGCAGCGTGGTTAGCTTGCCGGCGTCGTCGCGGTTGTACTGGATGAAGACCAGGTTCCAGATTTCCATGACCCGGGCGTCGCCGGCGTTGACGAGCGGTCCGCCCGAGCCGTCCGGCGTGCGGTCGATGTGAATCTCGGTGCAGGGCCCGCACGGACCGGTCTCGCCCATCATCCAGAAGTTGTCCTTCTTGCCGAAGCGATGGACGTGGGCGGGATTGATGTCGGTCACCTTGGTCCAGAGCGTGGCCGCTTCCTCGTCGGGTTCGAGGCCGAACTCCGCGTCGCCACCGAAGACCGTGGCATGGAGCCGGGTCTTGTCGATGCCCCAGACCTTGGTCAAGAGTTCCCAGGCCCAGGCGATGGCCTCGGCCTTGTAGTAGTCGCCGAACGACCAGTTGCCGAGCATCTCGAAGAAAGTGTGGTGGTAGGTGTCCCGGCCCACGTCTTCGAGGTCGTTGTGCTTGCCGCTGGCCCGGATGCACTTCTGGCTATTGACGGCGCGGCGAAAGGGCCGGCTGCCGGTGCCCAGGAAGACGTCCTTGAACTGGTTCATGCCGGCGTTGGTGAACATGAGGGTGGGGTCGTCGAGCGGGACGACGGGCGACGAGGGCACGAAGGTGTGGCCGTGCCGCTGGACGAAGAAGTCGATGAACTGCCGGCGGATGTCGTTGGCGGTGTGCATCATGGCCTGGTAACGAGTGAGGAAGACGGGCCCGCCGCGCCGCGGACTCACCCCGCCCCCACGCCGGCCCCCAGGTCATTCTCTCGGCTCGGGGGATAAAGGAAAGCCCGCGCCGGCCGCCTCAGCATTCCGACCGAGGCCCTCTGACCGTGCCCCGCGGCCGGTTGAGCGGACCTTTCGGGCTCGGGGGGCTGGATTGGCCTGAAGGAGACGGTTTTGCGAGCCCGGG
>CALLZJ010000244.1 GCA_937858435.1 uncultured bacterium | reverse complement strand
CAGCAGAAGATCGGCCGTCGGCCCCACCTGGCCAACCAGGTCGACCCCCGGGGCTATCGCCCTGGCTGCTCCCTCCCCCTGCCCCGGCCCCGGCACGAGCCACACCTCGGCCAGGGGCCAGCGCCCCAACAACTGCCTGAGCATGTCTTGCAGTGCGGCGCTCCCTTCGCTCGTCACCAGGGCGATCCGCCGGGGGTAGAGAGGCAAGGGGCGCTTGCGCTGGGGATCAAACCAGCCCCGGCGCTGGAGTTCCTCCTTGAGCTGCTGAAAGGCGAGTTCGAGCGGTCCCAAGCCCAGCGGTTCGATCCGATCGACGATAAGCTGGTACTGGCCCCGAGCGGGGTAGACCTCAATTCGGCCGCGCACCTGCACCTGGAGGCCATGCGTGAGCTTGAAACGCACTGCCTTGGCAGAGTTTCGCCAGAGGATGGCGTTGATCTGTGTCTGGCTGTCCTTCAGCGTGAAATAGACGTGACCACTGGCGTGGAGTGTGGGCCTCGAGATTTCTCCATCCACGAAGACCTGAGCGAAGCGGGTCTCCAGGAGAGCCTTGATGCGGGCCGTGAGTTGGCTAACGCTGAGCGGCTTCTCGGCGGCCGGCTCCGCGCTGGGCAGCGGGGAGTCCACAGGGACAGAGGGCGGCGCGGCAGTCGGCGCGGACGGGCGCGGAGCCCGCCTGCCAGGCTCGGCGTCGGGCAGATGGTCGAAGAGTCCAGGCATGCCAGCACCTTACCCGACAACCAGCAGCCTGGCCAGGATTACTTCGGCTCCGACTCCAGATAGGAGAACAGGTCAATGATCTCGGCCAGCGTCAACTCGTCGAGCAAGCGATCGGGCATGGGCGAGATCGTCGAGGCCACCATGGTCTCGATCTCATCGAGACGCAAGGTGACCTTCGAGCCGTCGGTCTGCAGCACGGTCACGGTGTCCCCCTGGGGAGCCGCCAGCCCGTTTATCGTCAGCCCCTTCTTGGTCACGATGATGCTGCCCCGATGCTGATCGCTGATGACCTTGGAAGGGTCGATGATGGACTCGAGAATGTAGTCGCGTTTGTAGCGGTTCTTCATTGGGGTCAGGTCGGGCCCGAGCGCTTCGCCCTCGGAGCCGAACTTGTGGCACTTGACGCAGTTGGCCTTGGCGAAGACGGCCCGCCCCCGCTCCGCGTTGCCACTCGAAATGCCCTTGTCCAAAGCGGCAAGGAGTTCGTCCATCTTCCACTTGGAGGCGGCGGCCAGACCCGCCACGTTGGCCAGGGGCGGCTCATCCGGGAAGGTCTGGCTGAACCAGCGACCCCAGGCCGGCAGTTCTGCTTGCCAATTGCCATCCTCGGGATGAAAGCGCTTGCCGGTCCAGGCGCGGAGCAGTGCGACGGCCTTCCAGCGCTCACCGGGATCGACTCGGGCCGCGGCGGTGAGGACCGCCCGGAACGTGCCTGCCTCTTCGGCCTTCGGCTTGTGCTTGATCTGAGCTATTGCCTGCAAGCAGCGGGCGGCGACGAGCGGCGACGGAACGGTTAGCCCACGGACCAGGCAAGCGAAGTTATCCACCGACGGGAAGCGGGCCAGCTCCCGGGCCACGCCTTCGAGCAGTTCGGGGGTCTCTTCGGCGAGCTGTCGCATGGCGGCCTGGGCTTCCGCATCGGGCAGATGCTTGACCAGCGCTTCCAGATAAAGCCCACGGAGGTTGACGTCGGTCGTGGCCGTCAGCGCGGAACGCAGCTCGGTCGGTCCAGGGAGGTTCGCCACGGGCAGCCGCTGGACGAGCAGACGCAGGCCCAGCGGATACTTCTCTGCTTCCTTGAAGAGCGGGACCAGGTCGGCCCCCGAGAAGATCGGGGCGCACTCGCGGAAAATGGTCTCCAGGAACGGCTGGAAGCTGTGTCCGCCATGCCAGGAGCGCGTCGTTTCGAACCAGGCGAGGAGCTGACGCTTTTCCGCGTCCGTCCAGCCCGAGTGCAATAGCCGCAAACAGGAGAAGTAGTGAATCTGCTGGGCCCGGTCATCCGCGGCGGCGAGCATCGCCTCCAGAAGCAGCGCATGCACGGGCTTATCCGTGAGCCCGACGCGCCGGGCATGGGTGAGCAGAATCGCCAGGTCCTGGGCAATCCCCGGATCGGAATGGGGGAAGAGGCTGAGGCAGCGCTGGGTCAACTCGGCCGCTTCGGCCCGGATCTCCTCAAGCGGGCAGTGGATCAAGATGAGCTGCCAGACGCGCAGGTGGTCCATCACGAAGACCAAGTCGTCGGACAGGCCAATCCGCTTCATCCGTTCGACGATGGGCCGGGCATACTTGGCCGCCTGCCCCGTCTTGCACAGCGCCACGATGGCTTCCATGGCGATGTAATCGGCCGGATCGCGGACCATCTTGTTGATCCAGCGCTCGGGGTCGACCCGTTGCAGGGCAATGCGGGCTGCCGTGCGGACGCCACGGTCCTGGTCGGCCAGGAGATACCAGAGTTCATCGACGGGCGGATCGAAGTTGCCGCGCACCAGAGCCTCACACGCCCGGCGGCGAATCCGCGCGATGCCGTCGTGCAGCGCTGAGACGATTCCTTCGAGCCCCGCTGGGTCGCCAAGCAGTCCCAATATCCAGATCGACTGCTCGGCGATAAGCGGCATCATGTCGTCGTCGTCGAGAATGGACAGGTTCACAAGCTGGCTGACTTCAGGCTTGGGACCGTGGCGGTAGAGCAACTCCAGGGCCCGCATCCGCTGCCAGAAGGGCATCCCCTTGTCGGCGACGACGGCCTTCAGCCGCGGCCCCCACTCTGCCCCGGCTGCTTCCTTGATCTTCTCGATCCGGGCACGTCCCCAGGCGGAGAGCGGCTGCGGAACGGTCAGGGCCTCGTCGGCCTTGCCGCCCCCACGCCGCATCATGCCCAGCGCCAGACTCTGGACGGAGACGTTGGCCTGCTTGTAAACGATCCGGTAGACGCCCCCCTCGGTTCCTCGGCCGCCCGTGCAGAAGTAGAGAGCCCCGTCCGGCCCCACGGCCAGGTCCGTGGCGTTGAAAGGCGTGCCGATGCAGAACTTCTCCACGAGCGCGCCCATGGCCGCCCCACGAGTCGAGATCAAGGCGAAGATGCAGCCCGCCGACCAGTCCGCGAGAAAGACGGCATTGCGATAGCGATCGGGGAAGACGACGTGCTCGTAATGTTCAACCCCAACCGGTGAGCCCCGGCCCGTCTCATACATGGGAGCCAGGCTGTCGATGTAGCGGTCGGGGGTGTTCGCCGACCCGGTGCGCCAGAGGAAGTCGGCCCCGGCAAAGGCGTTGCAGATACGGACCGGGCGATACCAGGGCAACCCCTCGTCCCATTCCATGTCACTGTCGAAGGGGATCAGTTCGCCGAGCCTATTGAAGGCCATGTCATAG
>CALLZJ010000243.1 GCA_937858435.1 uncultured bacterium | reverse complement strand
GGTGGAGACGATGCCGATGAGCAGGCAGTGCTCGGCCTCGTGCTGGAGCAGGAAAGTGCGGCAGTCCGCCAGACCGTTGTGCATGGCGGTCGGGTTGATGTCATGGGTATGTCGTTGTCGGACCAGGCTCGTGTGGGGGCCGTAGTCGAGCAGATAGCTCATGCGGAGCTTCTGATCCTGGGCCGGGTAGAAGGTCAGGGAGCTCTTACCGTCGCCCACTGAAACGGGCCGTTCGACGGTCCAGATGGTACGGGGACGCCGCTGCAGGGCGATCCCGGCCTCATCGAGAGCGCGGAGGTAGCAGTCGGCGGAGCCGTCGAGGGCGGGTAGCTCCGGCCCGTCCACCTCGACGATGCAATTGTCGATCTTCAGGCCGGCGAGGGCAGCCAGGAGGTGTTCCACCATCTCGACCTGGTCAGGCGCCCGGCCGAGGACCGTGCGGCGCTGGGCACTGGCGACGTGCTCGGCCAGCGCTGGGATCGGGCGCGCCAGCACGCTGTCGGTGCGGATGAAAGTCACGCCGGCATCGGGACTGGCGGGCAAGATGGTGACGGCGACGCGCTCGCCGGTCACATAGGCCATTCCCGCCAGACTCACGGGTTCAGCCAGCGTGCGCTGGCAACGTTCGCCAAGGGGCCGCATCATGAGGAGCATCCTTGCTCGAAACCAGGGGCGAAACGAGGAGAAGCCTGGCCGCCGCCGCCCTGGCTTCCTGCCGGAGCGGCGGCGCAAGGCCAGGAGCACTATTGACGCGGAGCCGGAGCCGGTGCCGGCGTGCCGGCCGGCGGCGCCGTCGCGCCGGTCTGCTGGATCGGATTGGCCCCCGCCGGCGGAGCAACGGCGGCGTTCGCGAACCGGTTGTTCAGGTTCTTGCTGACGGTCTGCGTGATGTCGAGGTTGTTGTCCTTGTACATCACCCAGATCGGCAGGTTCATGCGCCGCACCACGTTCTCGGGCTTGTGGTATTCGTTGTTCCAGTCTTCGGAGTAGCGGATGACGGCGTCGATGCCATTGGTCGTGGCGTACTCACGGACGACGGTGTCCACTTCCATGAAGATCTGGGCCATGTTGTCGTCGTAGAACTTGATCAGCTCGCGCTTGGCCTCGTTCGTGATGTTCTCCATGTCGGCCTTGATGTGGCGGGCCTGGGGCTCGATGTTGTCGCGTTCGGCCTGGGAGGTCGCCTGGTTCTGGTAGAGCTTCTGCAGCTCCTTGAGCTTGTCGTCCAGGACCTTGATCTTGTCCATGTAGAACTTGTCTTTCTGCTTCATCGTCTCCTGCAGGTTCTTGAACTTCGGGTAGGCCTTGACGACCTCGTTGAGGTTCAGGAACGCGATGCGCGTCCGAGCCACGACGGCAGCGCCGCCAGCGTTGCCCTGGGCGGTGACGGTGTTGCCGATGTAGACGCCCGTCGCCAGGGCGGCGAGGCCACAGACCGCGACGATGCCCGCGTGCTTCTTCACAGTTCAACTCCTTGCGTAAGACCTGGCCGGCCCCCACTGGGATCGGCACTTCCCTGGTCCATGCCCGGCAACGGATCCTGCGCGGGCGCCCGGTCCTTTCCTGACCGCCAGCGACCGGGATATACCGGGGATAGAAAATGGGGTCAAGGCGAGGTCCGAGCCATGCCTATATGGCCAAATGTCGCAAGTCGCTACACAGGATGGACTTACAGGTCTGAATCTCTGATCAAATCCCCTCCAATCTCGGTCGGGGCACGTGTGGAATCAAAATCCCTCTGAATTCAAGTTCCCCGGCCACAACCTGGCTGTATACGTTCGTTCATTATGGTAGACTAGGGAGTTTGCTTGAGCGGTCGGAGGGCGGCTGGGGAAGACGCCGACCGCGGCCCTGAGCCCGCCACAGACGCTGGAAAGTGTGGGATGTTCCAAAAACCCTGTGAAATCCGCGTTTCACGAGCGCCCCAGAGTGCCAAACCCCCTCGTGGCGAACTTCTGGCGAGTCGTGGCGGTAGCGCCAAGAAGCGTGGAACCCCCGTGGCGAGCCCTGGAGACCCCGTCGGCAGGCCGTGGAGAAGGACTCCCTAGATCTGGATGCACCCTAGCTCTCCAGGTCCCGCGACCTCGCCTTCTCCCCGTCGCGCCTTTGGGTTAGGATTTCAGCCCAATCGACGCACCAGAGGCAAGGAAGCCGATGAGCACCGCGAATCCCGAGTCACAACTCGACCCCGGGGCAGCCACTGGAACGGGCGCGGGGATGCTGCGCTATGCTTCGGGAGGAACTGCCATGTCACGCGCACTCCTGTCGGCGGATGCCGCCTTGGGCCGGCTCGACCAACTGCGGTCGCTCTTCGATCTCGATCCGCACCCGCCCCGAGCCCACAGCCGCTCTGTCGGAACAATGCGGCTCTCCTTCTACACCCTGACGCTGGCCAGCGTCCTGGCCGCCACGGCCCTCACCCGCCTGGCTTTCGACCTGCCGGGCCAGGCAGAACTGGCCTGGTGCGCCTGCGGCAGCGCCCTGGTTCTGTTACTGTTGGTCGGAGTGATGAAGCTGCGCCCGTGGGCCGCCGACATGGCCCCGCCCTTCGTGCTCTTCATCACGCTGATCGGACTGGCCAACGTGCTCGCCGACGTGGTCCTCTTTGGCCGGCCCCATGCCACGATGTTCCTGCCCCTGCTCCTCGTCGGTGCCGCCGCCCTGGTCCTTTCCTGGGAATGGCTGACACTCATTTCCGCTTTGTCCCTGGGCTGCTGGTTCGTCGTCGTCAACGGCTTTTGTGCCGAGCCCTCATGGTTGGCCTACGGCGGTGTGCAGATCGGCGGGCTGTTGCTCGCCGGGCTGCTGCTCTACCCCCGCCAGGGACTGATGACGGACCATGAAGAGCTGCT
>CALLZJ010000242.1 GCA_937858435.1 uncultured bacterium | reverse complement strand
GCCCATGGAGACCCCGGCGTCCCACCGCGGCTCCCCGGTCCCCTCCCCCACCCCCGCCCCGCCGCTCGATCCGGCCGTGCGTAGCTTCTACGCCATCAGCCCGCCGCCCCGGGAGTGGGACGACCGGCGCCGTCTGAGCTACCTCGAAGAATACAACCGCCACATGCTCAAGATTCTGACGATCCATGAGGCCTATCCCGGCCACTATGTCCAACTGGCCTACTCGAATCGCCATCCCTCGCTGATCCGCCGCATCCTGACCTCGGGAGTCTTCGCCGAGGGCTGGGCCGTCTACACCGAGCAGATGATGCTCGACCAGGGCTTCGGCGCGGGGGACCTCGCTCTGCGGATGCACCAGCTCAAGTTCTACCTGCGGGCCGTCGTCAATGCCCTGCTCGACCATGAGATGCACTGCCGGGAGCTTTCGGACGACGAAGCGATGAAGCTCCTCATGCAGCGTGCCTTCCAGTCGGAGGGGGAGGCCGCGGGCAAGGTCATTCGCGCCAAGCTCTCCTCGTGTCAGCTTTCGACCTACTTCGTCGGCCGCATGGCCTTCTATCGGCTACGCCAGGACGTACAGACCGAGCAGGGACCCGAGTTTCACTTGGGCCGCTACCACGAGGCTGTCCTCGACCATGGGACGCTGCCCGTGAAGTACTTGCCCGAGTTGGTCCGAGCCCGGCTCCGCCATCCTCGGTAGCTTTCGAGTCCAGCTTCAGGTCCCTGTGGCACCGCAAAGCCATGGGGTTCAAGCAGTTCGACCGACTGCCCTTGATCTGCACGTCGTTCAGGTCCTCGGAAGGGTTCTCCCACCCCTCCGACCTCGCCTAGTTTTCTTTCGGCTGCCCGGCGTATAATGCGAACAACGAGAGCGATTCTCCGACCGCGACCGGGGCCAAGCGCCGGCGCGACCAGGTGGACGAATCCAGCGATCAGGAGCGGCCATGTTCGAACGCTTTACCGACCGAGCCCGCAAGGTCATGCAGTTGGCCAACCAAGAAGCCCAGCGCTTCAACCACGAATACATCGGCACCGAGCACATCTTGCTGGGTCTGGTCAAGGAAGGCTCGGGCGTGGCGGCCAACGTGCTCAAGAACCTCGACGTCGATCTGCGCAAGATTCGCCTCGAAGTCGAGAAGCTCGTCCAGAGCGGTCCGGAAATGGTGACCATGGGCAAGCTGCCCCATACGCCCCGGGCCAAGAAGGTGATCGAGTACGCCATGGAAGAGGCCCGCAACCTCAACCACAACTACGTCGGCACCGAGCACCTTTTGCTCGGCCTGCTGCGTGAAGAGGAAGGCGTGGCGGCGCAGGTTCTCCGCAACCTGGGCCTGAAGCTCGAGGACGTCCGGGAGGAAGTGCTCAACTTGCTCGGCCACAACCTCGAATCGGGTGGCGAGAGCGCGGAGCGCCCGCCGAGCGGCAAGCAAGGCGGTAAGTCCAAGACGCCCGCCCTGGATAGCTTCGGCCGCGACCTCACCGAACTGGCCCGGCAAAGCAAGCTCGACCCGGTCATCGGTCGCTCCAACGAAATTGAACGCGTGGTCCAGGTGCTCAGCCGCCGCACCAAGAACAACCCCGTCCTTCTGGGCGAGGCTGGCGTCGGCAAGACCGCCATCGTCGAGGGGCTGGCCCAGCTTATCGTCGAAGGCAACGTCCCCGAGTTGCTCCGCGAACGCCGCATCGTCGTCCTCGACCTGGCCATGATGGTGGCCGGGACCAAGTACCGCGGCCAGTTTGAAGAGCGGATCAAGGCCGTCATGAACGAGGTCCGCCGGGCCAAGAACACCATCCTCTTCATCGACGAACTGCACACGCTGGTCGGCGCCGGCGGAGCCGAGGGGGCCATCGACGCTTCGAACGTCCTGAAGCCCGCCCTGGCCCGGGGCGAGATTCAGTGCATTGGTGCCACCACCCTCGACGAGTACCGCAAGTACATCGAAAAGGACGGCGCGCTCGAACGCCGCTTCCAGCAGATCATCGTCAACCCGCCCTCCAAGACCGAGACGGTGGAGATACTTCGCGGTCTCCGCGACCGCTACGAAGCGCATCACCGGGTCCAGATCACCGACCTGGCCCTGAGCGAAGCGACCGAACTGTCCGACCGCTACATCACGGGCCGCTGCCTGCCCGACAAGGCCATCGACGTGATCGACGAGGCCGGGGCCCGAATTCGGCTCAAGGCCATGACCCGGCCGCCCGACCTCCGCGAGATCGACACCGAGATTGAACGGCTGAACCAGGACAAGGAAGCGGCCGTGGCCGAGCAGGACTTCGAAAAGGCGGCCCAGCTCCGCGACAAGGCCGACAAGCTCAAGAAAAAGAAGGATCAGGTTACCAAGGAGTGGAAGGAAAAGTCCAAGGAAGTGGACGGCATCGTGGATGAGGAAGTGATCCGCGAAGTCGTCGCCAAGATGACCGGCGTGCCGCTCCAGCGCATGTCGACCGAGGAGACAAGCCGGCTCCTGCGGATGGAAGACGAAATCCATCGCAAGGTCGTCAGCCAGCATGAAGCGATCGCGGCCATCGCCCGGTCGGTGCGCCGGAGCCGCGCGGGCATCAAGGACCCCAAGCGGCCGATCGGCACTTTCATTTTTGCCGGCCCCACCGGCGTGGGCAAGACGCTCCTGGCCAAGAGCCTGGCCGAGTTCATGTTCGGCGACGAAGGGGCCCTGGTGCAGCTCGACATGTCGGAGTACATGGAGAAGCACAACGTCAGCCGCCTCATCGGCGCGCCGCCGGGCTACGTCGGCTTCGAGGAGGGCGGCCAGCTCACCGAGAAGATCCGCCGGCGGCCCTACAGCGTGGTCCTGCTCGACGAAATCGAGAAGGCCCACCCCGACGTCTGGAACATGCTCCTGCAGATCATGGAGGAAGGCCGGCTCACCGACAGCTTCGGCCGCACGGTGGACTTCAAGAACACCATCCTCATCATGACGACCAATGCCGGAGCCGAAGAAGTCACCAATCGGGCCGCCCTGGGCTTCGCCAAGAAGGACGAGAACACCAGCTACGAGAAGATGAAGGACACGCTCAAGATGGCGCTCGAGCGCCACTTCCGGCCTGAGTTCCTCAATCGGCTCGACGACATCATCGTCTTCCGGTCGCTCACCCGGGCCGACCTGCAGAACATCATCGACATCGAGCTGAACAAGGTCCACAAGCGCCTGTCGGAGAAGCATCTCTCCCTTATCTTCACGCCCGAATCGCGCGAGTACCTCATCGACAAGGGTTACAGTCCCGAGTTCGGCGCCCGCCCGCTCCGCCGGGCCATCGAGCACCTGGTCGAAGACCCGCTCTCCGAAGAGCTGCTCCGCGGCGGCTTTGAGGGGAATGACACGATCACCGTCCAGGTCGAGGAGGCTCCGGGCGGCGAGAAGCGGCTCAAGTTCATCCCGAGTAAGAGCCCACCCTCGGAGCCGCCCGCCCCGCAGGAGTTGGTCGAAGCCGGCGCTTAGCCGGATGCCACATGGATAAGAACCAGGAACGCCGCGTCAGAGTGACGCGGCGTTCTTCGTTTCGGGTGAGAGCAGGGCTCACCTTAAGACATCAGTTCCGCGCACGATGCAGGTTCATGGAGTTGGCTCTCGGCAGACCTCTGCCAGCAGCCGCAGTTCTTCAGCGAACATTCGCCGGAGCAGCCAGCCCAGGAATTGCCGCTGCAAGAAACCCGCCAATCCGCGCCGGCGTGGCATCTCCGTGGTCAGGGTCACTTCACAGGCCGTACCGTTGGCATGAGGTTCGACCAGGAACGAGGTCGTGATCTGGCCGTCATCGCTCGTTTCCACCAGCAGGCGGCCCGGCTCCGGTTCGGTGATACGTGCGCGAAACTCCTGGCGTATGCCCAAGACACGCATCTGAACCCGAATCACGGTGCCGGCGCCGATGCCGCCTTCCTCGACGATCAAGCCGGTGAAGTACTTGGGCGGCACGATGCGGGGATGGCCCTGGTGATAGTCGGCTATGATGCCGTAGGCCCTGGCCGGCGGAGCGGGAATGGTCGTCGACGCGGTGAAGCGAAGCGGTGGCGCGGTAGTCATGGCCACCATCTTACGCCTTCGGTGCGCCACAGCGAGCGGCAGTTAGGGCGACCAGACGAATGCACCAGACCACCTGGCCCCCTGAGTCACTTCCGGGCTAATCCTTGATCAACATCACGTTGACCGCTTTGACGGTCACCTGCACCCGGTCGCCGATCTGGAGCTTCATCTCCTCGGCGGAGTCGAGCGTCATGACCGACTCCATGACCGCATCGCCGGCCACCCGGACTCGGACCTGGCACATGACGCCGCCCCGCTTGATCTCGATCACTTCGCCGCTGAGCTTGTTCCGCGCGCCGACCTGCATGGCATCGACTCCTACGAGAGGCATGAGGGACATGACTGGCCTATGCCCTGGCCCGGACCTCGACCAGCGGGTCTTGCGTGGGATGGGTACCACCGCAACCTCACGACCTTTCGAGATTGCCCTTCTCCGCCTGCCACTTCTTCACCTCGTCGGGCTTCTCCAGTGCGGCGTAGAGGGCGATGAGGCGGTCGACGGCTTCCGCCAGGCCCTGCCTTTGAGCGATGACAATCTGTGGATTGTCGCCCGGCGAGGCGAGCCGGGCCTTGATGCCTTCGAAGGCTTTCACGAGGAGCTGTTCCGCCTCGGCATGGAGCTCGGCTTTCGCACCTGCGCCGCTGATACTCCGGGCTTGTCCGAGAAGGGCCCCACCGAGCAAGGACATGGTGTTGAACGTGGTCCAGTGATTCCGCTCGCGTTGTTCCTTGTGTTTGAGGAGGCTCCGATACATTTTCGCCGAAGCCCGAAAGTGCGAAGTCCGTGCCATTTGCATTCCGAGTTGGTCAAGCCATCCGCCCCAGTCGCCCGGGATTTCTTCGAATGCACTCTGGCACTCGCTCATTTCTTCCGGCTTGTCCCATTCGGTGTAGAGGCACAGCAGTCGGAGTGCGTAGCCGACACGCCAGCTCACTGGTGGATCCTTGGATCGGTTTAGCGCCTCTGAGCTGGCTCGCAGGTGCCGTTCGGCTTCAGCGAAATCCCCCTTCATCAGTAGCGTCAGCCCCAGGTGATTCTGGGCATCGATGGTGCGCAGGTCATTGGGGCCGAAGGTTCTTCCGTAGCTTTGAAGCAGCTCGCTCCAGAGTTCGCACGCACGGTCCAACTTTAGGGCTCCGCGGGTGGCGTGAGCCAAGTTGAGCACCGTTTGAACGGTACTGGGGTGGTCGGGGCCGAGCTTTTCCGTTTGCAGCTTTAGCGCCTCTTCATAAAGGGCCAGCGCTTCCACCTGCCGGCCCAAGTCGTCGTAGCTGTCTGCCAGGTTGCGCATGCTCCTGAGCGTATCAGGATGACCGCGGCCAAGCATCTCCGTCTGCCGCTTCAGCGTCTCTTCGCGGACGGCCAGGGCCTCGGCGTGTCTGCCCAGGGCGGCGTAACTGTTGGCGAGATTGCTCATGGCGCCGAGCGTACTGGGATGGCTTGGACCGAGCTTGTTGCGATAGAGCTGAAGAGTCTGTTCGCGAAGGGCAAGCGACTCGGCGTGCCGGCCAAGGTTGAAGTAACTGTTCGCTAGATTCCCCATGCTGCGGAGCGTACTGAGATGGTCGGGGCCAAGAAGCTCTTGATAGCGTTTGAGTGCCTCCTGATGCAGGGGAAGTGCCTCGGCGTGTCGACCCAGCACGTTGTAGGTGACTGCCAAGTTGTTCATGCTGATAATCGTCTCCATATGGTCTAAGCCGTATTTTTCACGCCATAGGCTCAGAAGCCCTTCCTCGAGAGCTAGTGCTTCGGCATGCCGACCCAAGGCGAAGTAGCTGTTCGCCAGGCCCGTCATGCCGCGGAGAAGCTCTGGATCGTTGGGGCCGGTCTTGGCGCGCCACAGCTTGATTGCCTCCTCTTGCATGGCGAGAGCGTCGCCTGGCCGACCCAGATCCGCGAAGCTGAGCGCGACGGCAAACATGCTGCGGAGCGTGTCAAAATGATCGTGGCCGAGTGTTGCGCGTCGCAGCTTCAGAGTCTCTTCGCGCAGGGCTAACGCCTCGGCGTGCCGACCCAGGGCGGCGTAGCAGCGCGCCAGGTTGTCCATGTTCGAGAGTGAATCCGGATGGCCAGGGCCAAGCGTGGCCATGCGCGCGTGCCTGGCTTTTTCGAGCACAGTGGCCGCTTGTTGCGGATCCCCCAAGCCAAGCAGCGATAGCCCGAGCGCGTCTTGCATCTGGGCTACGGTCAATGGGTCGCCAATGGCGGTTCCTTCCAATTCCTTCACCGCCCTGTGCAGGTTATCATGCAGGGCATTACGCAACTCGGCGACGGTCGTGTACCTCGCCCTGGGATCCAAAGCGCCAAACACCGAAGCTAGGATCTCGTTTGTCTTCTTGGCAAATGTCAGATTCGCGTTGGCCTCATGCAAGTTCTTCTCGGCTTGTTCCTTGGCACGAGACTCGGACAGCAACGCCTCTTCTTTGGCATCGCGCTCGGACCGTGCGATGGACATCTGCCACAGGCTTGCGCTTAGGCCCGCCGAAAGCACAAGTGCGATGGCCAGGCCCGCCATCTGCACAACGCGCCGGCGCTTGCGTTGCTCCTCGGCAAAAACGCGGGCTCTGGCTTCCTCGATCTCCGCTT
>CALLZJ010000241.1 GCA_937858435.1 uncultured bacterium | reverse complement strand
GGCGGTGCCGCATCCCATGGGGGCAACGCGGAGTGCGGTCCCGGAGGCAGGCCCGACATCGGCCACAAGGGCAGTAGTAGGTGTAGACGATGCGATCCCCGACCTCGAGCGGCTGTCCGGTCGCATCGTGCGTGACCCCTTCGCCCAGAGCGTAAACCTCGCCGCACATTTCGTGGCCCACGCTTCGGAGATTCCAGCTCCCGCCGTCGGCCGGCTTGTAATGGCCGCGCCAGAGATGCAGGTCGCTGCCGCAGACGTTGGCCAGCCGGACCTTGACGACCACGGCCCCAGGACCAGGCTCGGGAACAGGGTATTCCTGGAGCTGAAACGGCTGGCGGATGCCGGTCATGGCCGCGACCCAACCCGTAGTCATGGTTCCAGACTCCTTTTGGCTCTTGCCTTACCCCTGGAGAGATGGCTGGCCCGGCAGCGGCACGGGCTGCCAACTGCCATTTCGACAGAGGCTGCCTACGCCGGCTTGGACCGATCTTCAAGCATTCTATCGACTTACGTCACGACTGCCTGACGGCACTCCATTTGCATGCGTCTCGGCGACTCTGTCGAACCCATTCGTTAGTGGACACTTTAGGGAGTTGCCATGAATCTCAAACCCATCGGTGATCGCATCGTGGTGCAGCGGCAGGAAGCGGGCGAGAAGACCAAGGGCGGCATCATTCTGCCCGATACGGCCAAGGAAAAGCCCCAGATGGGCAAGGTGCTCGCAGTCGGTGAAGGCAAGCTTCTCAAGGACGGCAAGCGCCAGGCGATGCAGGTCAAGAAGGGCGACTCGATTCTCTTCACCTCCTACGCCGGCGACGAGTTTACCCTGGAAGGCAACAAGGTCCTGCTCATGCGCGAAGACGACGTCCTCGCCGTCATTGACGACTAACGCCTAACGACTCTGGAATCCACACCGGCCAATTACGCCAGTCGTTTCCGTTGGCCATGCCATTGGTCGTTCAAGTGGTCATTCAATTGGTAGCCGCACCCTTTAGGGTGCGCCCTGACCCGCAGAGGTTCGCAACCCCACACGGAGATACGCAAGCATGTCCGCCAAGATGATCGCCTTCGACCAAGAAGCCCGTGAAGCCCTTCGCCGCGGCGTCGGCAAGCTGGCCCGGGCCGTCAAGGTCACCCTCGGGCCCAAGGGCCGCAACGTCATCCTCCAGAAGTCCTTCGGCTCCCCGACCGTCACCAAGGACGGCGTCACCGTCGCCAAGGAAATCGAGCTGGAAGACAAGTACGAGAACATGGGCGCCCGCATGGTCCGCGAAGTCGCCAGCAAGACCAGCGACGTGGCCGGCGACGGCACCACCACCGCCACGGTCCTGGCCGAGGCCATCTTCAATGAAGGCATCAAGGCCGTCGTCTCCGGCGTCAACCCCATGCTCATGAAACGCGGCATCGAAAAGGCCGTGGACGACATCACGGCCAAGCTCAAGTCCATGTCGATTGCCATCAAGGGCAAGAAGGACCTGGAGAATGTCGCCACGGTCGCCTCGAACCACGACACCGAGATCGGTGGCAAGATTGCCGAGGCGATGGAAAAGGTCGGCAAGGACGGCGTCATCACCGTCGAGGAAGGCAAGGCCCTCGAGACCACGCTCGACTTCGTCGAAGGCATGCAGTTCGACCGCGGCTACTCCTCCCCCTACTTCGTCACCGACGCCCAGCGGATGGAGTGCGTCCTGGAAGACTGCTACATCCTGATCCACGAGAAGAAGATCTCGTCGGTCAAGGACATGGTGCCGCTGCTGGAGAAGGTGGCCCAGACCGGCAAGCCGCTGCTGATCATCGCTGAGGAAGTGGACGGCGAGGCGCTGGCGACCCTGGTCGTGAACAAGCTGCGGGGCATCTTCAAGTGTGCCGCGGTCAAGGCCCCGGGCTACGGCGACCGCCGCAAGGCCATGCTGGAAGACATCGCCATCCTGACCGGCGGCCGGGCCCTCTTCGAGGACCTGGGCGTGCAGCTCGAGAACGTCACGCTGCGCGACCTGGGCCAGGCCAAGAAGCTCATCATCGACAAGGACAACACGACGGTCATCGAGGGGGCGGGCAAGAAGGACGCCATCTCGGGCCGCATCGACCAGATCCGCAAGGAACTCGAACGCAGCAGCAGCGACTACGACAAGGAGAAGCTGTCGGAGCGGATCGCGAAGCTGTCGGGTGGCGTGGCCAAGATTCTGGTCGGGGCCGCGACCGAGAGCGAGATGAAGGAAAAGAAGATGCGGGTGGAAGATGCGATGCACGCCACCCGGGCCGCCCACGAGGAAGGCATCCTGCCCGGCGGCGGCGTCGCCCTGCTCCGGGCGACGACCGGCCTCAAGGCGGGCAAGCTCAGTCATGATGAAGAGATCGGCTTCAACATCGTCCTGCGGGCCTGCCAGGCGCCGATCAAGCAGATCGCCGAGAATGCAGGCCAGGACGGGGCCGTCATCGCCGCCAAGGTGATCGAGGGCAAGGAAGGCAACCAGGGCTACGATGCTCGCAATGACAAGTTCGTGGACATGGTCAAGGACGGCATCATCGACCCGACCAAGGTGGTGCGCTCGGCCCTGCAGAACGCCGCCAGCGTGGCGACGCTCCTGCTCACCAGCGACGCCCTGATCGCCGAGATGCCCAAGGACGACAAGAAGGCCCCCGCCGGCGGCGGCATGGACGACATGTACTAGGCCGGTTGGGGTTTGGACCGGATCAACCCTTCACCCCAGGCCCCCCGCGGCCTGGGGTTTTTCGTTGACACGCGGCGCGGTGGGAGGATCAATAGTGGCATGGAATCTACGCTCGTCTGAGCAGGTTAGGTCTAAGTGCGAAGGTGGGAATCCATGAGCTGGAAATGTGAACCTGTTCAAGATCGAATGCTTCGGGCCGCTTCAAACGACGAGGCCTTCAAGTTGCACTTGGCCGCCTTGGAATGGAGCTTGATCGATCCCATCGTCATCAATTCCGAAGAGGACATCAAGGCCACCAATTGGCGTGACCGCGGCCTGAAGCCATTCAAGCATCAAGTACAGAATCTGATCACCTACTGTCGGCGCCTCCCGGTCGCTCTCATCGCCGACGACGTTGGCCTGGGCAAGACCATAAGCGCGGGATTGATCCTGAGCGAACTGATTACTCGAAGGCGAGTGCAGCGCGCGCTCGTCCTTTGCCCCAGTGTCCTGATACCGCAATGGGTAGCGGAACTGGATCAGAAGTTCGGCATTGTGGCAGTCGAGGCCAAAGGCGCCGACCTGAGCGCGCAGTTTGGGCGCTCGACACCCGTGGTCGTGACAACCTACGAAACGGCGAGGGCGAGGTTGGAGAAAATTGAGCCGGGAATGTTTGATTTCTGCATCTTGGACGAAGCGCATAAGCTTCGGAACCTGCACGGGACTCAAAAGCCCCCTGTTCTGGCCAAACGGGTCCGAGATGCCCTTGAGCGCCGTCCCTTTCGTTATGTCCTGATGCTGACGGCGACGCCGGTCCAGAATCGTGTGTGGGACCTTTATTCACTGATTGACCTGCTGAAGGTCGCGGAAGGAACTCCGAACCCACTGGGCAGACCGGACGAGTTCGCCGCCAAGTATCTTGAGCCCGGGACCCAAGGTCGAAAGCTCCGCGCCAATGTCGCAACAAGTTTTCAGGCCGAAGTACGCGGCAGTTTGACTCGCACACGCCGGGCCGACGTGCAGCTTCGATTCCCTGAACGTTGCGTCCAGCTTGCCGAGGTTTCGCTTGAAGCCCCGGAACTGCAGATGATTGGAACTGTGGCAAAAATCATAGGCCACCTGCCGCCACTGTCTCAAGTTTCCTTGGCTCAGGCAATGATGAGCAGTCCGCGGGCCTTGCTAGCACAAGCTGAAAACATGGCTGACAAGCTGCCCGCCAACGCTGTGGCCGATTTGCGTGCCGCGGCCTCATGCGTGCCCGTCCCGGCAAAGTTGAAGATGTTGATGAAGGTGCTGGAGCAGCTCCGCAGCCAAGAGTCTCAGAATTGGCGCGCACTGATCTTCACCGTGAGGCGTGAGACCCAAGAGATGATCGGCACTTTCCTTCGGCAGCATGGCATAGCGTGCGGCTTCATCCGGGGCGCAGATGCGGCGGCCAACCAACGGAGCATTGACGGCTACTCTGCCGCGCCACCAAGCGTGCACGTGATCGTCTCCACCGATGCCGGCGCCGAGGGTGTCAATCTGCAGGCGGGTAACGTCGTCATCAACTATGATCTGCCCTGGAACCCCATGGTAGTGGAACAGCGGATTGGTCGCGTGCAACGATTGGGGTCGAGCTTCGCGAAAGTCTTGGTCGTCAACCTAGTGGGAAGCGACACCGTGGAAAGTCGGATCGTGGCCCGGCTCTCCGAGAAGCTACAAGGAATTTGCCAAGCGATCGGCGACGTGGAGGGCATTCTCGAAGCTGCCGATCTAGACGAAGACAGTACGGAGAGCTTCGAGACTCGGATGCGCAAGATGGTCGTCGACGCATTGCAGGGTTATGACACCAGGGCGGCAACGGCGCTCATGGAAAAGAACATCAACGAGGCCCTCAGGCTGTTCGAAGAGCGGCGAGTCGAGTTGGACCAAACTCTCGGCAACCCGAAGGAAGGCGTTCTGAAGGCCACGTGGGCCGCTCCGCGCGTAGAACGTAAGCCGCCACGGCTCGACGTCAAGGAGTTCGTCTTAGGGACTTATAGACAGCAAGGCTTTGAACCTAAGGAAACTGAGCCCGAAGTTTACGAGATGCAGCAGGCCGGACGCCCTCCGGAACGTGTTTCTTTTAAGGAGGTGGACGGCGAACGAGCGGTATTTGCCAACCAACTGACGCGAGTTTGCCTGCCTGGCAAACCTGGATTTGAGCGCCTGGTACAGCACTGGGTGGATCACCATGCCTTGCGGTATAGAAGCCACCTACCCTTTGGGACAGCGAGTGCCCGCATACAGGCGCAACGCTGGTGCACAAACTTCGGGTCTGAGTTCGTAGAGGCCACTTATACACCCCATACGTCGAGTTTTCAGGGTCGCGTTCACCTAAGGGTTCAAGCTGGAAACGGCGTAGACAGTTTCGAGAAGCTCTTGGTCGGCCGACTGCCGCGGCCGCGGGGACATGGAGCGTTACCCGAGAACCTCGAGACTGTAGCAGTCGATAGCGATCAGCCTGCTTCAAGTCTCCTTCCTCAATTGAGCCAAAGCATCTGCCGGCACGTCGAACAAGATGAAGAGATCAAGCAGTTTTGCAACTTCTACCTGGCCCGGCTCTCCGACGCATTGCAAGAAGCCGGCATAGATGCCCGACAGTCCGCGAAGGTTCGTAGCGACCTTCAACCAATCGTCCATGCAGATATCGTGGCCCTCGATGGCACTCAGTACGATTCCGGGACTGTACGCATCCGCTACCAAATTGAAGGACGTGAGTACGCCAGTGAGTTGGATGTGGTTCCCGCCTCAGGCGATATCCTGCGCGAACCGAAGCGCGAAGCTTGCGCGGTGACCGGGCGCAAATGGCCGGTGGACTGCCTCGAAGCCTGTGCCGAAACTAAGGCCCTAGCCCTCAAGCACCGGCTGGAGCGTGCGCCAGACGGCCAATACGTGCTGCCAGATCAGATCGTCACGTGTGCCCTTACTGGTGAGCGGATGCTCAAGTCGGAGACGGCACGAGCAAGCTCCGGCAAAGTGGTCCGGAAGGACTTACTCATTCGTTGTGCCGAAAGCGGCAACTTGCTTCTGCCAGAAGAGGTAGTCGTCTCCGACATGAGCGGCCGGCGCGGCTCACGTGCACGGGCCGTGATCTCGGTCGTTTCGCGACGGATCGGCTTGGCTGACGAAGGCGTCACCTGCGCGGCCACTGGCCGCGTGCTCCTGCGCGATGAAGCCGTGGTCGCGGCCGATGGTAGGTGGTTCGCGGCAGACCAACTTGTGCAGTCAGCCATGAGCGGCGAAAAGGCTCTGCCGGAAGATATGGTGACTTGTGAATTGACCGGAGATCGCGTACTCCCGCAAGAAGCGGCAAGGTGTGCGGCGTCGGGTCGAATGATCCGCCGGGATCGGCTCACTGCAAGCCACTTTTCGGGGGTGATGACGCTGCCTGAGCATCTCGTTGACTTGCACGATGGCCGACGGGTCTTACCCCACGAGGCTGGTACCTGCGATTGGCAAGGTGGCCGCTGCCTGCGGACTGAACTAGCCCGTTGCACTCTGACTCAGGCTTGCGTTGCGAAGAATCAGCTCAATAGCGCTGGCGAACTTCAGCCGTTGCGTCAGCTCCTCGACGGCCAAGTACTAGGGCTAGCACTGCCCAAGGAAGATTTGCACAAACTGCTTCAAGTGACGGGATGGAAGATCGCGGCGAATGCCACCGCATTCCGCCTAGCCGCCCCAGCACCCGGCGTCTACGCCGTGGTGATCGAAGAACGCGGTTGGCTCGGCTTTGGATTGCGGGTGCTCGGAGCCGTGGTCGAATTCAATGACACCGCCCTCATTCGGGGCCATGGAGTCGCCGGCAAACGCAAGGGCAGTACTTGGGTTGCGAAATAGAAATGGGCGCTTGGGAAAGCAAGTAGTCCCAGCTCAGAGAATTGTTGGCCCGTCGCTCCCGCGGCGGGCTGTTTCGTTTTGGTCCAAGGCCTGCCTCACCCGGTTGCCGCACATTCCCGCAGG
>CALLZJ010000240.1 GCA_937858435.1 uncultured bacterium | reverse complement strand
CGTTGATCGCCCGCCCCCAGAGCTGCGGAGGGGGTGGAAAAAGCGGGCATGGCCCCCCCTCAGCGAGTCTGCCCCCTCGAGAATATCCGAACCCGCCAGTTCAGGGAATACCCAACTCCCGTGGTCATCGGTATTTTCCAAGCCAATGAGCGGATTCTGGAACCTGGCCCCGGTCCGGACCGTCACGGCGGCCGCCCGGAAAGAGGCCACGAATCCGGTCACTGCGCGGCAGCCGCTCCTACAGATTTCATCGAATCCTAAGGACCTGTCCAGACTGGCTTTGCTGTGACGGCCAACTAGACGCGAATCTGAGCGGCCACCTCGGCCGCCTCGGGATACTTCGCCAGGAGTGGCCGCACGACTTCGGTCAGGAACTCTTGCACCTGCTGACTGGCCCGGCCCGTAAAACGCTCGGCCGAGCATTCCCCCGCAATGTCCACGCTCAGGAACGCCGGCTCCTGCATGAGCCGGACAAGCAGGTCGTTCGGTCCGCCGGCCTTGACGCTGGCCTGGGCGGCCTGGCTATGCTGGCGGATCAACTCGTGCAATTGCTGGCGGTCGCCACCGGCCCGCACGGCAGCCATCAGGACGTTCTCCGTGGCCATGAAAGGCAGTTCGCGCTCGACGTTCTGCTTGACCATCTCGGGATGGACGACCATCCCCCGCACGATGTTGAGGTAGAGCTGCAGCAGGGCGTCGGTGGCCAGAAAGGCCTGGGGCAAGCTGAGCCGGCGGTTCACGCTGTCGTCGAGCGTGCGTTCCAGCCATTGGTTGGCGGCCGATTGAGCGGCATTGGCGGTCAGATTCATTACGAATCGGGCCAGCCCACAGAGTCGCTCCGCCCGCATGGGGTTTCGCTTGTAGGCCATGGCCGAAGAGCCGACCTGCTCGGACTCGAATGGCTCTTCCAACTCGTGATGGTGCTGCAGCAGCCGCAGATCGGTGGCGAACTTGTGCCCCGACTGGGCGATCCCCGAGAGGAGGTCGAGGACCTGACTGTCCACTTTGCGGGTATAGGTCTGGCCCGTGACGGGCTGGACGGCGGACCAGCCGAGCTTCTGGGCGAGCAGGGCCTCGAGCTGCCGGACCTTGAGGTCGTCGCCATGGAACAAGGCGAGGAAGCTGGCCTGGGTGCCCGTGGTGCCCTTAAGACCGCGGAGCACCAGCGAACGAAGCCGCTTCTCCAGTTCGTAGAGATCGACCACCAGGTCATAGAGCCAGAGGCAGGCCCGCTTGCCCACCGTGGTAAGCTGTGCCGGCTGGAAATGGGTATAGCCCGGCGTTGGCAACTCCTGCCACTTCTCGGCGAACTCGGCCAGGGCGGCAATGACGGCCGCCAACTGCAGGCGAACCAGGGCCAGCCCCTCACGGATGAGAATGAGGTCGGCATTGTCAGTGACGTCGCAGCTCGTCGCCCCCAGATGGATGATGCCGCGGGCCGACGGACAGACGTCGCCGTAGGCGTGGATATGGGCCATTACGTCGTGCCGAAAGCGGGACTCGTAGGCCGCGGCCCGTTCGAAGTCGATGTCGTCGGCGTGTTGGCGCAGTTCCAGTAGCTGTTCGAGGGAGATGCGTGGCGTGACGCCGTC
>CALLZJ010000239.1 GCA_937858435.1 uncultured bacterium | reverse complement strand
TGCCGCCGGGTTCTAAAGGACGACGGCGCCCTGTGGGTGATCGGCAGCTATCACAACATCTTCCGCGTCGGCACGGTGCTGCAGGATCTGGGCTTCTGGATCCTCAACGACGTGGTGTGGCGCAAGTCCAACCCCATGCCGAACTTCAAGGGCACGCGCTTCACCAATGCGCACGAGACCCTGATCTGGGCGGCCAAGTCCCGCGGCGGGCGGCGCTACACCTTCAATTACGACGCCATGAAGATGTCCAATGACGAGCTGCAGATGCGCTCGGACTGGACCTTCCCCCTTTGCTCCGGCGATGAGCGCATCAAGGACGCCAGCGGCGCCAAGGCCCATCCGACGCAGAAGCCCGAAGCCCTGCTGCACCGCCTGATCCTGGCCTCCACCAAGCCGGGCGATCTGATCCTCGATCCCTTCTTCGGCTCGGGCACCACGGGGGCGGCGGCCAAGCGGCTGGGTCGGCGGTTCATCGGCCTGGAGCGGGAGGACGCCTATGTGGCGGTGGCCCGGGAGCGGATCTCCAAGGTCATCCCCCTCTCGCCCGAGGACCCGCAGGTCACCGGCTCCAAGCGCGCCGAGCCGCGGGTGCCGTTCGGCCAGATCGTCGAGGCCGGCCTGCTGCGTCCCGGCGACGTGCTCTATTGCCCCAAGGGCGAGCGGGCCGCGCGGGTGCGCGCCGACGGCAGCCTGGTGGTCGGCGAACTGACCGGCTCCATCCACAAGGTGGGCGCCATGGTCCAGTCGGCCCCGTCCTGCAACGGCTGGACCTACTGGCACTTCAAGACCGACGCCGGCCTCGCCCCCATCGACGTCCTGCGCACACGGGTCCGCAAGGAAATCCCCGCCGTCGCGGCCTAGGCGCTCGGGACGACGTTCGGCTTGTTGCAACCTTGCCCGCACAAAGCTTAGCTGGTGCATCGTGAAGCCGATAGCCGGTCTATGAGTGACACGCCTACTATTAGCAGTGCCTCAAAGCTGCGGCAGTGGCCCGATGAGGGGGACAGCCGCAATAAGGGGTTCTGCGCCCATTGCGGCGGTCCTGAAGAGACACGGGACCACAATCCGTCGAAAATCTTCCTGGATGCACCGCTACCGGAGAACCTACCGGTCGCCTCCAGCTGCCAAGCCTGCAACGCCGGCTTTTCGGATGATGAGGAGTATGTCGCCTGCCTGCTTGAATGCGTCACCAGCGGCAGCGTCGATCCGAAGAGCTTCGAGCGCGTCGCCATCGCCAAAACACTGGCGGGCAATCGGCGCCTGCAGCGAGAGCTGGCGGCAGCGAGGCGCGAGGTTGAGGGTCAGATTTGGTGGGACCCCGATGGTGCCCGCCTGCGGCGGATCTCGATCAAACTGGCCCGCGGCCTAGCCGACTTCGAACTCAATGAGCCACAGCTGCATGAGCCGGAGAAAGTCTGGTCAATGCCGCTGATGCTGATGTCGAATTGGGACCGGCGGGCTTTCGAGAACGAGGAGAGCGATTTCGCCCTATGGCCCGAACTCGGCAGCCGCGCCTTCCACAGAGTGCTCATGGGACCGGAGGATTCCTGGGTAAACGGCTGGATCGTCGTGCAGCAGAGTCGCTTCCGCTATCGCGTGAGCCAGGGGGGAGGCATGCGAGTACGAATGGTGCTGCGCGAGTACCTAGCCGTTGACATCATGTGGGATTGATCCACGCGAGTCTTCAGGTCTCGACGCCGTCTTCGCTCTCGTTGGGGACCGACGCTGCCCCGCCTAGCGCCTGGTACCGCCGCTCCGACAGCCACTGCAAACGCTTGGCCTGGGTAAGTAGGACCCGGCGCAGACCGCCCTGGACCTCACGTTCGGAGATCACCTGAGCAAGGCGCGAGATAATCAATGCGCGCCGTGCGATCCTGAAATCCGGATGGCGGCGCAGCTCATAGACCCGTTCGGAAACGACCCGGCCGCGCAGCGACGGCGGCACCATCACCGCCACCCTGCCGGCCGGTGGGTCCTTCTCGTTAAGGATGGCCTTGAACCGCGATCCATCGACTGCGGCTTCGGTGATCAGCCGCTCCAGGGCGTTGAGATGGGCCTTGGCGTCCTTGTCGCGCTTGTCGACGCCCTCCAACTCCGGGATCGGCCAGACCTCAATGTCGAGAACTTCAAAGGGATCGAGCACTGACATCGCCACGGCGTCCGTGCGCTGGTTGGTCAGATGTCGGCGGATTCGGGTGCGAACCCGCTCCTTGGTCTGGCCGACATAGATCGGCTCGCCGTCATAGTCGAAGAAGGCGTAGACACCCCACTGGTAGTCGCCGATTTTCACGCTCCTGCCACCGGGATCAATGAAGGGCGCGTCGAGAAAATGGGCGAGCTGCGTGCGCAGATCGTCGGTCTCGAACGGCGGGATGTTGGTGGCGTCCGGGTCGCGTCCAAAGAGTGAGGACGGATCAGACACGGCGGATCGCAGTCATCTCGGAAGCGTGCTGGACAAGACCAGCGCGGCGGATGGTGGTGCGCCGCACGAGGCCGCCGTCGTCCTCGGCCACCTCGAAGTCGACGAAGTTGACCTCTTCATCGGCACCGCCAAAGGCCCGATGAAAGGCGGCCATCAGCTCCACCCCCTCAAGCCTCCGGGCGGCTGCGAGGGGACGCTGGAGCGTGGGGATTTCAGCCGGCAGTACGTAGAGGCATGGCGGCGGCGTCTCGAAGGGTCCCAGGCGGGTCAAGCGGATCTGCGGCGATACGGCGGCGGGCTTCGGACAAGGCCGGCCCGCCGGGCCGCAGATCATGTGCCAGATCACTAAGCCGTCGACCCGTTGATTGCGCGAGAGCATCTCGGCGCTTAGCCGCGTGCGTAGGCCTGACCAGGCGTTGCGGCGTGGGGCGGCGCCGCCGTTGGTGCCAAGGCCCCACGTGGTGAATTCGTCGG